>NZ_JADBSA010000221.1:0-12183 GCF_020246945.1 Microcystis sp. M113S1
AAGTTTCAGTATATCCTACTCTTTCTTGTCTTTCGTACCATGCTTGTGTTCTGACATGGAGAGCTTTATTGTAAACTAATCTTACACAGCCCAAAGTGCGCCGCAATAGCGACTCTTGTTCTGGTGTGGGGTAAAATCGGTAAGAATAAGCTTTTTCCATGTCTCACATTTTAGCATATATTTGGTAAATGCGCTAGTATTTAACGGTAAAGCCGTCGTAGAACGACGGGGTTTCAGACCCAAATTTTCGATGACTTCCTCGCTGCCGATCTAATTCGTAGCCAATCTTGCCCAGTGCTTTAACCACTTGGCGACCAGCGATAGGAGGAAGTTCACTCATAATTCAACCTCTACCAGTTCCTCAGAAACTGGTGGTGGAATCGGTTCATTGTGCGCTTCTAGGCTTTCTAGATATAAAGCAATTGCTTCCTGAATGTTGGCGAGTAACTCTTCCCGGGTATTGCCTTGAGAAATACAGCCGGGTAGGGAGGGAACTTCAGCCACATAAATGCCATCTTCATCTTGCTCAATTAAGACGCGATATTTCATGGGTTTGTCCTTGCTTTGAATTGATTGGAAGTCAATTATCTTGATCTAGTTTAGCGCGAGTTAGCAATCTCTAGGGATCGCCTCTTATTCCAGAAAACGGGTTTCTTGAAGAAACCCGTTTTCTATGGCAATTAAGCCTTATCACTGTCTGGCTTTGGCTTTAAGAACCAATGCACCCAAGCCTAACAGTCCCAATCCTAGAACGGTACTAGGTTCGGGAACTTTCTGTCCTGTTACGGTTAAGGGAAGAGAAACCCCTTGAGCCGGAGTACCAGTGCTGATGGTAATCCAAGCATTTGGGGCAGCCGTGGGGTTAAACTGCCGTGCATTTCCAGTTAGAGTTACGGGATTTCCTCCTGAAGTTGGCATTAGAAAAGGAGTAAAAGCAGTTGTACCGCCTGTCGGTGACAGCCCCGTTAGTTGGTAGTCTGCCCAGTAAGTTCCTGGCGCGAGAGTAAGACCAGAACCACTGAAATTGGCGGCAATGTTCATACTTGAACTTTCAATGGAGAGGGACGTTCAAACAATACTAAATCCGGTTATTAAAAACTGATTATTTATTCCCCCTTTTGCATGAGTGCCTGTCCTTATAAGTAGCCTATACTCAACGGATTTAGTATGAAATGACGATAACTCAAAAAGATTGGGATTGAATGGCCGTGATTACCACCGTATTGATAATATCGGGAACGGTACAACCGCGACTGAGATCATTGACGGGTTTTTTTAATCCCTGTAGGATTGGACCAATGGCTAAAGCTTTCGTTTCCCGCTGCACGGCTTTATAAGTATTATTACCTGTATTCAGGTCAGGAAAAATAAACACCGTCGCTTGGCCCGCCACCTCTGACCCTGGCATTTTTTGGGCGGCTACTTCCTTATCCACGGCTGCATCGTACTGAATTGGCCCTTCTAGCTTCAAATCGGGGCGTTTTTCCCTAGCGATTTTGGTCGCTTGTCGTACTTTTTCCACGTCTTCTCCCTGGCCCGATTGACCCGAAGAATAGGAAAGCAGGGCGATTCGCGGTTCAATTCCGAATTTTTGGGCGGTTTCGGCAGAAGATAGGGCGATTTCGGCTAATTCCTCGGCACTGGGGTCGGGATTCACCGCACAATCCCCATAGACCAAGACTCGATCCTCTAAACACATAAAAAAGACCGAGGAGACGATCGCACAATCGGGCTTAGTTTTGATAATCTGGAGTGCAGGCCGAATTGTGTGTTGAGTTGTATGCACTGCCCCCGATACCATACCATCAGCATCGCCTTGATACACCATTAAAGTGGCAAAATAGGAGACATCCTGTGCATAATCCCGGGCCAGATCCAGATTCATTCCCTTGGCTTTTCTCGCTTCGTAGAGGGTCTGCACATAGCTTTCAAAATGGGGACTAGCTACGGGGTGAATAATTTGCAGGCGATCGAGATCGAGAGTGATACCATGTTTTTTAATCACCATTGCGATCTCGTCCGGTTGTCCCAAGAGGGTTAAATCGACGATATCCTGTTCGATTAAAACTGTGGCTGCCTGGAGGATGCGCGGTTCAGTCCCCTCGGCCAAAACGATGTGACGTTTTTGCGCTTTGGCCTGTTGTACGAGATTATAGGTGAACATCTTCGGGGTAATCCCCTGGGTCCGCAAAGTGCGAATTTGCGCTTCTAGGCGATCGAGATTGATGTTATTGTGAAAAAGCTGCAGACTGAGGTTAATTTTATCGTAGTCCGTCGAGGTCAGGGTAGTCCGCACTTGATGGATGCGTTCGGCCGTGGTGTAGGTATCGGTGGTGACGGAGAGAATCGGTAAGGGATCGGGCAAACCTTCAATTAAACGGGCGATCGAAGGATTGAGACTATGACCTGCTGTTAAGACTATACCAGCTAATTGGGGATAATTGGCCGATTGGTGGGCCTGTAACATCCCGATAATCACATCGCCGCGATCCCAAGGGGTGATAATTAAACTATCTTCCTTTATCCGCTCTAGGGCATTTTGCATCTGCATGGCCACCACCAGAAAGTTACTAGCTAAACTATCTAATCTCTGCTGTCCGTAGAGAACTTTTGCCTGTAATTGTTGGGCGATTTCTGCCACTCGCGGGCTGCTAAGTTTAGCATTGTGGGGAATCACTCCTAGGGCATATTCTTGGGGGGGAAAAATTCTAGTCAGGCTTTTCCGTAATTCGTCTATTTTTTCCTCTTCTGCTTGATTGATAATAATCCCAATCACCGTACAACCTTTATCTTGGTAGGTGTCGCAGGAAATCAGGATCGGACTAAGGGCATCTTCGATACTGCGATGGTGGGCATTACCTAATATTAAGATGGGATGGCCGAGATTTTTGGCGATTTCTGTATTTAGTTCAAATTCAAAGGCGGAATTTTCTTGCAGATAATCGGAACCTTCACAGAGGATAAAATCATATTTTTTTTCTAAATTTTTAAACTTTTTGATAATTCTTTCGATGATTTCATCAAATTTTTTTTGTACCAATAAATCCTTAACTTCTTCGTAACATAAACCGAAGGATTCTTCGTAGGTTTGTTCTAATTTAAAATAATTGAGGATTAAGTCAATGTCTTCGTCCCGATGACCTTCGGAACAGTCGAGAACAATTGGCTGGAAAAAGGCCACTTTATTAGTTTTGCGGAGAATTAAGTCAATAATTCCTAAAGCTACTAACGCTTTACCGCTTCCCGTTGCCGTCGTGCTGATATATAAAGAGTTAGCCATGGGTAGAGGAGAATAATAACAGGAGTGGGATTTAATTGGACCACCCCAACCTTGAGGTGGGCAATTGATCCCCCCTTAATCCCCCCTTAATCAGGGGGGCAGCGATTAAGTTGTCTATAAGGGTGTGAACTGTTGGCAAATTTTCAGGTAAACTATCTTTATTTGTTTGCTCATCCAGAGATTTTTTTCACAGAGCGATCGCTGTTTGAATATCTACTAGGGAGCGATGGACTATACCTTGTAATCTAGCAGTTATTTTGTCCGATTGCTGTTCACTGGTAACATTTTTTCCATGAACTTGATTTAATTTCCTCAGACTAAAATAAAAACTCCAGAAAATCCTATCACTGGCTTTCCAGCTAGGGCTTGATTTTTCACAAAGATTTAAGCTTATCTCCCTCGGATTGCCATTAAATCTTAACTGGAAGCAATTACCCCAGATTGTTGAAACCATTGGCTAATTCCGGCGGCTAAAACTTGCGCTAATTGTTTTTGTGCCTGAGTATCGGTAATCCATTCAAATTCTTGAGGATTACTCATAAATCCTAACTCTAATAACAATGAAGGACTACTATAGGGACGAGTTAAAGCTAAATTATTCCAAAATACTCCATAGGAAGGACGGTTAAGATTTTTGGTTAAATAATCGTGGAGAAAAACCGATAAATCCGCTGCCTGGGGATGATACCAAAATATGCCAATTCCTTGAGTATTTAAGGCATCTCCATCATCGGGTAAAGCATTATAGTGAACCGATAGCGCTAGGGTTGGTTGCAGATTATTAATCATCTCTACTCGTGCTGGTAGGGATAGATCAATGTCTGTTTCTCTGGTTAAATAAACTGTTGCCCCCAATTTTTCTAACTCCCGTTTAATTAATTTAGACATAAGCAAATTAATCTCTTTTTCTGTGTAACCCGTCGGACCGACTGCACCGGTTTCTTTACCTCCGTGTCCGGGATCTAATAAAATAACTTTGCCCTGTAAATTAGCACTTTTTCCCGGAGGATGACGCAGGGTTAAGATTAAATTTGTCCCCTGGTAACGAAGACTATAACCCCACTGTTGTTTTTGATTAAGATTAAAAGTGTATTCTATCGTGGTCGGGTTGATTTGTCGCCAATCTAAACGTCTAACTAAAGGATTATCCACTAGAAAAATTGTATCGGTTTGGGCAATGGTATTATAAAGGGTCAAAATAAATTTATCATCTTCTTGTGCCACGGCGATCGGTACAGGATGGGAGAGGGGAAAAATAATTTCTGTTGCTTGATTGATACTTCGAGAAGAGAGACCGCGAATATTAGCATTATCCAAGACCTCATTAACTATTAAACGGGTTTCTCGCTCTAAAATCCAACCACCATAATCTAACCGTAACCAATCCCCTTCTTTCCCGGTGACTCTCGCTTTTGTGCCTTGGGGTAAAGGAGTTAAGCGGGAATAATCACTACCCGGTCCCGTGCGCGCTACCCCTTCCGCAACTATAATTTCAATCACTGGTAAATTTTGATCGCTAATAATGTTAATTTCTCCTTGACTTTGTTGGCTAATTGATCGATTATTTAATTGTGCTGTAAAAATAGGTTTTCCTAAGTTAGCCTCTTTTTGAAACTGTTGACAACCTCGATAGTAACCAGTTTTATCCTCGGACTTCGCTTGATTGAGATTAGTTAAAACTGCGGCATTACTAGGCAGTTTTGTGGTTTGAGGTTGGGGTAAAAGAGGTAGGATTTTATCTCCTAACTGCACAGAAACCTGTGCTTGGGGGGTAGCAATCGCGCTAAAACAAATCCATTCCCCCACTAACCGCGTCTTATTGACAGAAGGACTGAGAGAGTTATCAGCAAAAGCTAATTCTTGGGGAATAACTGCCTGAGTATCTCGACGAATTATTTGGCGATTAATAGTTTGGTTTTGATAGCGAATAGTGAAATTATTTTCGCCAACTTGTAGGGGAAAACTAGGGGCAAAATATCCTTTAGCACTGCGTTGAATCGGTTGATTATTGAGCAAAACTTGGCCCGATGGAGGAGCAGAGCCAATAAAAAAGATTCTAGAGGCCGTGGTTTGATGATTATCGGGAGGATAAACAATCATCAATGAGGCAGATTTGGCCATGATACTGTGATAAAAACCGATTAATAGCACTAAACCCAAACCGATTAAGATATTTTGCCCAAAAGTTCTCACTTTTAACCAGAATGGCCTCATATTATCCCCCTCTTAGCTGACAAATATTATCCTAAAACAAATTCTGGAGGTTTGTTGTTCGTCTTCTCAGCTGTACTGTATTTAAACTGATGGGGAATTTTAGTACAAATGCTCTGGCTTCTTCTCCCCTCTCCCCACACCCTACCCCCCACACCCGACACCCTGTTTTTGACCGTCATCCCTTATGATCAATATAGATTAACTTTTGTAAAGGAATCGGAGTTATGGCTTTAACCGTTGGAACAATCGCACCGAACTTTAACACCACCGACGATACTGGAAAAACCGTTTCCCTGTCGGATTTTCAAGGTAAAGTCGTAGTTTTATACTTCTATCCCAAAGATGATACCCCCGGTTGCACCAAGCAAGCGCAAAATTTCCGGGATAACTACCAACAATACCAAGACAAGGAAATAGTAGTCTTCGGGGTGAGCAGGGATGACCAAGGTTCCCATGCACAATTTAAAGAAAAATACAGTTTACCCTTCCAATTGCTAGTAGATACCAATGGTGCTATCACCAAAGCTTATGATGTCGATGGTGGTGGCTATTCTAAGCGCGTCACCTATATCATCGATGGAGAAGGCAAAATTAGCCATGTAGATGACAAAGTGAATACCGCTACTCACGCATCGGATATTCTCTGTGTAGTCGGTTAATTTTCCCTAAAATCTTTTCTGGGTGTGTTAGGACAGCCTAATACACCCGATATCTATCTTCCAGTTCAATGATAATCAGTTTTTAATAACCAGATTTGGTATAACTAAATAGGGCTTGCTGTTGCCTATGAGGAACTGAATATTAAAAATCGGACTAAAATAATACTATTATCAAATATCTTGGTGGGATTAATCGGCAATCATGGTTAAGTTTAGCAAGTACCTAAAGAGGTTTGGGATTGTTGCTGGAGTGGCTTTTTTGTTGTTGGTTACTCACCGAGCGGCTCCCCGAAAGGCAGTGGAAAATGAGCAGATGAAGGGGGTTTGGTTAACCAATATTGGCACGATATTGTTACATCATACTACGTCCTTAGATGAGGTGTTAAATCATCTTTCGCGATCGGGTTATGACCGGGTATATTTTAGTGTTTATGGGTTTGGGGGAACGCTTTATCCGACTACCCAACGTCCGACGAATTGGTTGTTTGTGCCGCCGTTGATCAATCCCTGGAGGGCAGCGGTTAAGGAGTCTTTACGGCAGGGTTTGAAACCATTTGCTTGGTTTGAGTATGGTTTGATGTTATCCCCTAATGATCCCATTGCCAAAAAGCATCCGGATTGGCTATTAAAAACGCCCGCAGGGAAGACGGTGGTGGAAACCAATGTCTGGTTAGATCCGGCGAATCCGCAGGTACAAGCCTATCTTTTGGGGAATATGGAAGATATTTTAAAAGAAAAAGATTTGGCGGGGATTCAGTTAGATGATCATTGGGCAGTTCCCCGTGTTTTTGGTAATAAAAGTCAAGCTTTAACGAATTTAACCCGCAAGTTACATGATCATGTCAAGGCGATTAATCCCAAGTTGGTGGTGAGTCTTTCACCTAATCCTCACTCTTTTGCGGTGAATAAATATAATCAAAATTGGTTGGCTTGGGTGCGTCAAGGGATTGTGGATGAGGTGGTCTTACAGATCTATCGGAAAACTCCCAATCAGGTGGCGGCAAGTCTTTCGGGTTCGGGACTGGCGACAGCTTCCCGGTATGTGCCGGTGGGGGTGGGTTTATACGCGGGTTGGAATCCTGATTTTTCCTTAAAGGGTTTACAGGCTCAGATGAGGACGGTGGAGCAGCAGGGTTATGGCTATTCGTTATTTTGTTGGGAGTTTGTGGTCATGCGTCATCTTTTTAATCATATTCCTCAGTTTTAACGGGCTAAACAGTAATTGCTTTTGAACAGATGCTCAAGTTCACTTTTTTGGGTTGTCTGAAATACCCTGTTAATATTATAATTTCTCTATCTCAGTAAATGAATCGGCCATCAGACGCTTATGAGTTTAATTCAAGAAGGAATAAAAAAAGGCGTTGCTGATTTGAGATATGAATCTTCTTTTGTGGGATTTTTAAAAACTAGACTCAAACTGACTTTTGGATACGATGCACAGTTGCCATTCCTACCTTGATTCAGCAACGCTGAAAAAGCTAAACAGGAAGTCGAAGCCATGATTTTAGGTGATGACTAAAAGCCTAATTTATCTTGAAAACCGTTAAAATAAAAAGGAGAAAATCTAAGGCAAACTTCATAAAAGAAACCCTTAAAGTTGGGTTTCTACGAAACTGAGGGCCTTCACCCTAACATTTTTAATACACTCGACCGCGCCAACTTTGGGGACGGGTGAAAGCAGAGATAAAAATGCGGATAACTGCCAGCGGATCCGCTAGGGGAGATAGCCAAAATAGTCCTGAAGATAGATTGACTTTTTCGCCGCGATAGTAACTAGGAGAGACGGCCAATAAAAGGGCAAAACGAATCAATAACAGCAGCAGATTTAAAGCGAGGAGAATTTTTAAACTGAGGAAATCGTAGCCGAAATTAAAAGCCGTTACAAGCAAGGGAGTGATAATTATCGGTAATCCCTGAGTACAGGTCAATAAAGCTAAATCTCCCCATAATTGCCCCTGATAGGAGGCATCTTTGAGGTCCAGAGATCTGCCCCATTCGCGCCAAGTTTCCCGAAGTCCTTCGTACATCCGCACGCGAATTAACTTCGCCCCATCGAGAAATCCCACCCGATAGCCTTTAGTTGCCGCTAGACGGGCGAGGGTGACATCATCGCAAAAAGAACCTTTTGCCCCGCTATAACCGTCTAAAGCCGCTAAAACTGACCGCCGACAGAGAAAACATTGACCATTGGCCATCACTCTTTCGGGATCTTGTTCTCGCACCCCGGCGGAATCAAAACGATAGAGCAAAGTCATCAATAAAGCCGGCTGTAACCACCATTCCCCCGGATAGGAGAGGATAAATTGCGGCGACAGGGAAACTAAATCATAACCTTCTGCGATCGCAGCTTTCACTAAACTAGCCACTAAATTAGCTTGGGGTTGCGTATCGGCATCAATGCCCAAAATCCAGTCACTTTTAGGGGAACTAAACAAAAAACCATTGTGTAACGCCCAGGGACGACCTACCCAATCTGGGGGTAAAGGATAATCGGTTTTCAAGCGAAAGCGGGGGTCTTTTGCCGCTATCTCTTTAACTTTTTCCCGCGTACCATCTTGGGAATTGCTATCGACAATCAGAATTTCTCGCACTTCGTAACTCTGTTGAGTCAATCCCCGTAAACAACCGTCAATCCTGGCCACTTCGTTTAACGTCGGCACAATCACGCTTACCGTCCCTAACATCTCTGGAGTGGGAGGTTGGGGAGTCAGGGGAGGACGACGACGCGCCCCTTTCAGCAGACGGGAAAGAAGGATAAAAAAGGCAACAGCCTGAGACAGCAGTAGCCCCAGGCAGAATGCACCGAGAATGATCTCAGTTAACAACTTATTTGGCTCCTCTCACCGAAACAACGGGGATTTTTAGGGTTGTTACTTCGCTTGTCGGCACTGTTTGTCGGGAAGCAACAGCCTTGGCGCGATTATAGAGAAGGATTAAAGGCAGAATACCGGTGAGTAATCCTAAGAAAATCGGCGGATAAATACCAGCACCGATACTCATGACCGTAGCAAAGCCAAAATTACCTAAATACATCACAAAAGGCAGGGTTAAATCTTGACTTGGCAGTTTCACCGGTTGCGCTTGCCAGATTAAAGTGGCTACCGTCATAAAAACACAGCCTGTACCGAACCAACCGGCAAAATTTTCATAGGGCATCCCAAAGAAGGCCCCCGGTTGTTCCCAAATCCAGAAGGGGATGGTAGTTTGACTCATGGCCGGATCTAGGACAAAATCCCATGAAGTTAATAATACCGCCCCGATCGCGATCGCTCCTAGATTTTGTAGCCATTGGGGTAAAGCAAGAGTGGATAAACCAACACGAGCGATAATATAGGCACTAAAACCGAGATAAAACCAAGATAGGGGGATAGTAAAGGGGACTAAACCCGCAATTTTGTAACCTAAGCCCGAAAGATAACGATAATGACCGAAAGGAAAGCCGGTACTGGTTCCTAATAGTTCGCTACAAAGGGATAAACTGATAGCGGGAACCATGAATCCTAACCAGTGCCACACTCCTAGAGTCCGATAGGCATAAACAGCCACCGCTGCCATTCCTAAAACCATATACACCACACCCCCCCCAGCCATTGACCAAGCAAAGAAGGTTTTGCCAAAATCTGGTAAATTGGCCACAAATTCGGGATGGGGCACAACTAGCAACAATCCGGCTAGTCCAAAAGCCATCGATACAATATGACCGATGAGCAGAGCTTTTTCGATCGCAATTAGTCGTCTCATTAAATCTCTAGCACTGCGAAGGGATAATCATTTTCAAGTTTACAAATCTTTATTAAAGAATTATTACCCAGATCGGTCACTTTCGGCAAAAAAGTTTTACAGGGGTTAGGGATTCTCAGTGTAGCATCTGTTTAGGAGTCAGTAGGCAGGATAATTAAGAACGAATAATAATCGATAAAATGGTCTATTTAGAGATTTTGTGCTACTTTATACTGAGTTTTTTCATTTTTTCAACCCACAAAAATTAATTAGGCAAGGGGCAATGACTAAAAATACCTGAAAATATATCTTAATAATCATGCTTTTAGCCGAAAAAAAGGGCATTCTAAGATTAAGTCCTCTCGATCAACCACCAATTGCATCGGTTCTTTAAGAAATTCTGGTTCTTCGGTTTGTGTTATGTAATGGACGGGGGTTATAAGGGATGAAACCCTGATCTAGAAAGACATTGCGGCGATTTTTGCCAATTGTTTTCGATCTAGAACGAGCTAATCAATTAAGTCTCTTGCCAGATAAGGATTTAGTCGATTTATGCTACCCTATTGAACCATACCAAGCAACGAAGAACCGAAACTCTCTCCACCAGACTCACTATAATTAAAAAGGTAGCCTAGCTATGTCAGCAGAATCTAGACATCGGAGCTTACTTGCCAATCGATACCAACTGGTCGAGTTGATCGGTAGCGGTGCCATGGGACAAGTATATCGAGCAGAAGATAAACTATTAGGTGGCGTAACCGTCGCCGTGAAATTCCTCTCGCAAACTCTCCTCAACAAAAGAATGCGTGAGCGTTTCGAGCGAGAGGCGACTATTTCGGCACTTTTAAGCGAAAAAAGTATTCATATTGTTAAAGTTCGTGATTATGGTGTAGATGACAAGGAAGTCCCCTTCTACGTCATGGAATTTTTGCAGGGGGAGAGCATGAGTGAAATCATCAAACATCAGCCGCTGCCCCTCCCGCGCTTTCTCAATCTCACCCGTCAGATTTGTTTCGGCCTGGAATGCGCCCATAAGGGTATTATCTTCCAAGGAGAGATGTGTCCGATTATTCACCGGGACATCAAACCAAGCAATATTATGGTGATTCAGGACTCAGGATTAGGGGAATTGGTGAAAATTCTCGATTTTGGCATCGCTAAACTCATCCAATCGGGAGAATCCCAAACCCAATCGTTTATGGGAACCTTAGCCTATTGTTCCCCGGAACAGATGGAAGGTAAAGAACTCGATCATCGTTCCGATATCTACAGTTTTGGGATTATGATGTACGAGATGATCACGGGAGAAACGCCCGTTTTTCCCGATAATCCCTCCTTTGGCGGTTGGTATGAGGTTCACCACTACGCCGAACCCCGTTCCTTTAATTCTAGCTTGCAATTACCGCCAGAATTAGAACAGTTAATCCTGCGCTGCTTGGCCAAAGCACCCGGCGATCGCCCGCAAAGTGTTACAGATATACTACAACGTCTCGAACGACTTGAACCCCTAGTCAAAAATGAAATAGTCAAAAAAACCAACGATTACACCAGCAAAATCAAACCCCTTGATGATTTAAATCAAACCATTGTTTCTGCTGCTAATGCGAGGGTTATCTGTCTCAAGTCCAGTTGGCCCGAGGATAAACCGCGCCAAAAAATTGTCTTCTCACGCTGTCTCCGGGCTGCTGACGGCGTTTTTGCCAGTTTATGGGTAATGTTGGCTCGAGAGGATATCGCCGTCCGGGTTGCTAGTGTCCGTTATAATAAATTCCTCTTTTTACCCACACCCCACCCGATGCTTCTCTGGATTACTCTCCTCTATCATCGTCAATGGGGACCGCGCTGGTTGCCCTGTTATTTGGACTTAAAAACCCGCCAAGGTCAAAAAATGACCAAAACCCTCGCCGAAACCGGTCAATACTGGATTTTATTTTTCTCCCTCGAAGGCGGCCTTATCTGTGAAAATGTGATCACCGCTAATATTCCCCCCAATCAATGCCAAATTTTGCGGCAATGGGTGATAGATAGTCAATTGGCCCAGGTTGGCAGCCCACAAACTAGCAAGTGGATGTTAAAACAGAAACTCGAGCAACTTAAACCCACAATTGTGGCCAAACTAGCCTCAGAATTACCCCCGCGGCCCTAAAAAATTAGGGAGGCATTAACTAAGGCTGGCTGAATAAATCTAAAAACCTTGTTGGGTAAGACTTTTAGACCTTTTGTCAATCAAAAAGTACTGGATATGGGAGTGATCGGGGGGAAATTTAGGCACTTTTTCCCTGAAAATTAGGTAATTGGCCACCTCAAAAC
>NZ_JADBSA010000222.1:0-4569 GCF_020246945.1 Microcystis sp. M113S1
AATAGCGACTCTTGTTCGGGTGTGGGGTAAAATCGAAACCAATAGGCTTTTTCCATGGGGAGCATTTTAGCATATATTTCGTAAATGTGTTAATATTTAACAGTAAAGCCGTCGTAGAACGACGGGGTTTCAGACCCAAATTTTCGATGATCTATCTATCTAGAAATGTCATTCCTTTGGCTGTCCCCCACTCCCCAACACCCAACCCCTCACGGATCACTGAAAAAGCCTAGCTCAATCTGGAAATTTTGATTATGATCATTAGTAATTGACCTGTATTTGTGATATAGATTCAAAGGAGAGAAACGGTGTCCACAGAAGTCATCGAAAAGCGTTCCACAGCGACAATCCGTAAACCAGCACCGCGTTATCGCGTTTTACTCCACAATGACGACTTTAACTCGATGGAGTATGTGGTTCAGAGTTTAATGCAAACGATCGCCGGTATGACGCAACCCCAAGCAGTCGATATCATGATGGAAGCGCACACTAATGGTACGGCCTTGGTGATTACCTGCATCCAAGAACACGCGGAATTTTACTGTGAAACCTTGAAAAATAAAGGTTTAACCAGCAGCATCGAACCCGATGAATAAAAGATTACGGGTAATTGCCACTTACCCAGTCCCCCTACGACTGGGAATTTTTATTTTGCTCTTACTTTTTCTCTGGTTGCCGATCGCACTTCCCCTCTATCACTTTTTTGCCACTAATGCTAATCTTGTCTCAATTTTGACCCTTTCTGTTCTCTATCTGGAATTTTTGGGGTTATCCCATTGGTGGGGACGGATAATTTATGGCGATGAGGGATTAGCCGATTATGGTTTGATTTGGCGAATAAAAACGCCGATCGAATTAATTAACGGGTTGGCGATCGGTTTATTTTTCACTTTCTCGCTTTTTCTGTCCCAAGCGTTCCTAGGTTGGTTAAATTTCTTACCCGCAAATCCCCAGATCAGCAAAATCATCCTGGAGGGGTTTTTAGTCGCTTTAGCGGTGGGTTTTGCCGAAGAATTACTATTTCGGGGCTGGTTACTGGGAGAATTAGAAAAGGATTATCGTCCCGCTATCGCTCTAGTGATTAGTGCCTTAATTTTCGCTCTTGCTCACTTTATTAAACCTTTAGCCGAAATTATCCGCACTTTTCCCCAATTTCCTGCCTTAGTCCTCCTAGGATTAATTCTCGGTGGGGCAAAACGCGCCTGTGGTGGTAATTTGGGTAAAAGTATCGGTCTGCACGCGGGTTTAATCTGGGCATACTATATATTAAACGTCGGCCAGTTAATTAAATACACTGGTACTGTTCCCGATTGGTTAACTGGAATCGATAAAAATCCTTTAGCGGGAGTGATGGGTTTACTTTTCCTGACAATTCTCGCTATCTGGACAAGAAAAAAGCAGTTTTGAGTGAACGATAGGGGATTAAATCAATTACTATAAAGGGGAAATTGCCCATGAGACTTATAGCCGATGAATCAATTATTATCTTTTCTAGAATATCGCCCGCGTTTGCGTAATATCCTATCTTTTTGTTTCTCTCTTATCGTCATGCTGTTGATCGGTGTAGGCAAAGTCACAGCACAAGATTCAAATAATTCTACTCTGGATTTAGTTGCTAATCTCTGGATGTTAATAGCCGGCTCTTTAGTATTCTTTATGAATGCGGGTTTTGCCATGCTGGAAACGGGTTTTGGTCGTACTAATAACGCCACTAATGTCTTAGCTAAAAACCTAATTGTCTTCTGTGTTTCTGCCTTGGCTTATTGGATGTTTGGTTTCGGTTTAATGTTTGGCGATACATCCGCACTAGAGAATAGTTTCTCTGGTGGTACAGGATTTTTCTTGGAAATTTTAACCCCCAATAATCAATACAGTCAATTCCAAGAACTGTGGCCAGGTCGTTCAATTGCTACTTTATTTTTCTTTCAATTAACTTTTGCGGGAACTGCGGCGACCATTGTATCGGGAGCAGTGGCAGAAAGAGTTAAATTTTGGGCATTTTTGCTATTTAGTTTCTGTTTAGTCGCTTTCTCTTATTCTCTTACAGGACATTGGATTTGGTCATCAGAAGGGTGGTTATATAACTTATTTAAGTTTCGAGATTTTGCCGGTTCAACGGTGGTGCATTCGGTGGGAGGAATGGCCGGATTAGTGGGTGCTTGGTTACTAAAACCGAGGGATGGACGCTTTGGTTATAATCGCAAAACCGATAGTTATGAAGAAAAAGAAAGAGGAAATTTTGCTCCCCATCAGTTAGGGTTTGCAACTCTTGGTTGTTTAATTCTTTGGTTAGGATGGTTTGGTTTTAATGGTGGTTCGGCGGTAAATTTGGATAATGTCCCCATGGCAATTACCACCACGATGATTGCCGCTGCCACGGGAGGAGTTTTGGCATTAATTCTTAATCCTTTAATTGGCCGCAAAGCCAGTTTATCCACAATTATTAATGGCATTTTAGGAGGGTTAGTGGGGGTCACGGCATCATCAGGTTATGTTAATATCAAATCAGCTATTATCATCGGTGGCATTAGTGGCATTATTGTCTTATTAGGAGAAGAATTTTTAATTAAAACTAAAGTGATTGATGATCCAGCGGGAGCAATTCCAGTACATCTTTTTTGTGGTTTTTGGGGAACAATGGCGGTGGGTTTCTTTAGTACCAAAGATGCGGGAGAATTCGCCAATGGATTAACACAGGATAATTGGCTATCTCAAGTTGTTTTTCAATTTTTTGGATGGAATATAGCCATGGTATTTACCTTTATTTTTAGTTTAATTCTCTGGCTAATTATTGGCAATGTCCTCTATTATCTGCAAGCAATTGTTTTACGTCAAAAGAATCCACAGGTTAATTCCTCTCCTGTTAGAAGGAGTGAATCCTTCAATATTCTTCAAATATTCTCCCTATTTTGGTTACAGGGAAGGGAAGGAATCCGGGTATCATTATCCGAGGAATTAAATGGTAGTGATGGGGTATTTAGTGATTGAAAAATTAATGTTTATTCAATAAGTTTTTGGCAATCTGGATTATCTTGCAAAGCTCGATCGATATCCAGTTTCCAAGCTTTGTCCTTATGCCAACGTTTTGCCCAAAATTGAGCTTCTTTAAAGTTATCAGAAGTTGGGGGGATTTTGCACAAAATTTCAAAAGCACCTTCTCTACCCGGTACATTAGCCACAAAATTATTAATACCTAGTCCTATTGCTTGCTGAATTAACCTTAATTCATTTAATTGAGTCGCACACTTTTTAGGAAGCTGATTACCTTGTTTCTTTTTCAATTCTTGCAGTTGTTGAATATTCTTTTCTAAGGTAATATTAAAATCTCGTTTAGCACAAATTTCTGGAATACTAGGTGAAGGTGTCACCACGACATTAGGAGTCTTTTCAGGAGTCTTGAATGACCAAAAAGTAAATCCAAGAAAGCCTAATAGTGCCAAGAAAGATAATATTCTAGTTAAACCCGCAGGAGAATTCTCCACATTAACTAATTTTTCTAGTTCTTGTTTAACCCATTGAACATTAAATACCTCTTGATAAATTCGATTGGTCACTTCTAGATACTCATCATTTTTAATCACTAATTCTGCTTGCTGAAGTGCCAATTTTTCCGGTTTATTATCAGCCAAGACTCTCCCCTGCAAAATATCTTGATAGGTTTCTAATGTTGACCTAACATTTTTATCAGGAATTAGGAGACTGTTTTGTATTTTCTGGAGATGGGCTGCCGCTTTATTTTGTAACCAATTTTCTACAATATTTTTCTGAATCAATTGTTCAATTAATGGTTTCTCTTGTCCTTCCCGCAACTCATTTTTATTGTCAATTAGCAAACGAATAACTATTTCTGTTAACTCCAAGTTAGCACCCGTCCAAGCTAGAATTTCCTCAATTAAAGCTGCTCGTTGATTCTCCTCAAATTTGGGCGTTAATTGTTTTTCAGCCAGTTGATATGCTGCCCCTTGACGCGCTATCTGTGCTTTTCGTTTGGCGGCGATTTCAATTAACTCTAAAAAACGCTTTTCTGACTCATTAATATCTTGATTTTCACTCCATTTTAAAGCTTCTTCTAAATCTTGATCAGAAAGAAGTTCCGGGGTACTAGCTACCAATTCCGCTTCCGGGTTAATCAGGATTTGTGGTAATTTGGCGGTGGCTAATAACTGCAATTCTTGACTGACGGTGATTTCTTCCCCGCGACCCCATTCCAATAAATCACTAGCTTGTTTTAATTCTTTAATAATAACCGGAGCGAGAGTGCGGTAGGAATGTTCGGGGTTAGCCAGTGCTGATTGGGCATTTTTAACTAAATATTGCCACTTTTGCTGTTCTGAAGCCAATTGAGACAGAGGTAAAATTAATTCTTGTAATTGCTGACGGGAAGCACTGGTTTCTTCCTGTTTGAACAGTTGTAACAGCTGTTTGAGGATATCTCTGACGCTGATGGAGATAGAAGAGGTTGCCGCAATAGCAGGGGTGGATTTTACTTGGTCGAGAAGATAGTTAAGATGGGCCTGTAATTCGGCAAAAGTCGGTTCACCGTTTTTAACGATAGCGTTAGCTTCCTTA
>NZ_JADBSA010000223.1:0-8912 GCF_020246945.1 Microcystis sp. M113S1
ACTCAATTGTCTATCTTTTGGTATTAACCTATTTGTGCCTTAAGTCCTTCTTTATATGAATTTCAGCTACTTTTGGGCGTAGGCTCTCTTATCTAATTTTATTTTCAGTTAATTATTTGCATAACAATTACCGAAGAGCCTTACTGATTTAGCAATAGGCTTAAGTAAATCTTCTGATAAACCTGCTAAACTCAAAGCACAAGCTATTCTGAGAGTATGCTCAAATTTAGATTCAAAAATTTCAAATGCTTCTTGATAAAAACTACTGACTAAATAATCGTTGAATGCCTTTCTCAACGTTGATATTTCAAAAAAATAGTTTTCAATTGAATGACCTCTACTCCAAATTAATCTCTTGTTAATTTTATGAGTTTTAATATGATCTTTTAAATCATTGCTACATTCAAATTCTCTAAATTCTCGATCAACAAAGCCCAAAACTCTATTGTTAACATCTGGCGGCTCTTGGGCAACTAAATCACAGATTTTTTCTATCTTAGCTCTATTTCCTAATTCTCCTTGTATTCGCTCCGCAGTATCAATAATAATTTTTTTCAATAAATATAATTTTTCTGCTGAAATCGGAGCTTCATTTTGTTTTAAAAGATTACAAATAATAGTAAAAAACTCCTCATCATCGGCTCCTTCTAGCAACAAAAACCTATCATTTGACATAATTATTTCAGTAACGTATTCTTCAGGAGTTAACTGTAATCCGTTCATAAAGTCGATACTTATCTAAATTTTTAAAAGGGAATGTTTTCAAAATCATCATCATCTAGTATATACATTTGATCTTCACTGTCAAGAGTATCAGTATTTATATTAGCGTTTGCCGTTGGTTGTAGTTCAAGTTTTATCATTCTCTCTCGATATTTGGATGCAATCACAGCAGAATGAGTACAAATAATGAGTTGTTTCTCATCAAGTTGTTTAACCATTTCTGGTAATAATTTACGCTGCCAATCGATGTGAAGTGAAATTTCAGGTTCATCAATTAAAACAACCCTACCACCTGTCATGTGACTGGCGGCATAAATTAAACCTACGACTTGTCTTTCTCCAGAAGACAAAATTTGCAGACTATGAATAGCTTCTTCATCACCAATTTTAACACCTAATTTCCCTCTGCCTTGAGGTAAGCTTGTAGAACCTATTTTTAATTGCTTTCTCTCTAAAAATCCATTGACTGATTCAAGATATCTTTCAATAGTATAATAAGCTGTTATTTGTGCATCTAGTCTTTGTTGAAGAGAACTTTTATACACTGATAAAACTCTACTAGCAATAGTTTTGTATTTTGGCTCTGATTCAAAGAATCTCAACTGTTCTATTAATTTTTTATAAACATCATCTGATTGATCACGATTAACTTGAAAAGGTGAATTTTGCAATTTTTCCGAAAGTTCTATTATTTCTGTAATAACTTCGTCTGGCTCTTTTGTATTATCGTCTGTCTCAAATGATTGAGAAATAACTTGAGAAAATTGAAGAAAAGCTTGTGAAAGCAAATTTCTATCAAGACTAGCAATTTTTAATTGAGCTTCTGTTAATTTTGAATTAATATGTTCTTCTATTTCTATCGGTGAAGGATACTCAAGTCTAGGGACAAATTTCCCAAATAGAATCCGAGCTAATTCGGTTGATCTGGCGGAACTTCTTAGAACTTTTCTAAAATTAGGTGATCTTCGGGCAAAATGTCTAATTTCATTTTCATCTAAGGTAGCCCATGCCTCAATCATTGTTCTAAAAGCAGGGAAATAAGTTGCTTTTAAGTCAATATCTTGCTTCTTCTTAGAAGATGATGGATAATAACGTGCAGGCAATAAAATTTCGCTATTTTCTTTTTGCTTTTCTTCTTCTAATAATTCTGCAAAACGGTAAGAATCAACTTCTTGATTATTAACAAAGACTTTTGTTACTGTTTCTTGAGGTTCTTGAGGAGAATTCTGCTGTTTTATCAATATTTCCGTATCATCATCTAATGTAATGGTTAATTTTTGAAATTTTAAATAGCCAAAACGTCTAAAATCTTCGTTGACGGCATTAGCAAGAATATGCAATACAGTTGTTTTGCCTGTGCCATTACTTCCATGAATAATATTAACTTCATCTTGAAAATCAAGATTAATATCAAATCTTCCATGTATTCCAATCGCTTCTAAACGCTTAATAAATCGAGACATACCTTTAATCTCATATAACAGTCTCAAACGAAAATTATAATCTAATATGAAACTTTTGTCAAGTTTTTTCCTAAGCTGATCCGAACGGGTAATAATAACTAACACTGAGAGAGCTTATTTTAGTGCGATCATCGACCTTGACCTTGGTAAATTCTTGTCTAATCCTTTGAATTAGTCGATACTGCTGCCGATTCAACCCAAGGAAACCCCGAATAAATCTAACGCCTTTTGTTGCCGAGGAGAATTACGATTAGGGAATTTTCCCCTAAACTTTCCCCACTTGTTTATTAAGAAATATTATAATAAACATGGGTACATACAGAAAAGTTAATGGGTGTATCCATTGATGGATAAGGGTTTTTGGTTATTATAGTATATATGTATGAAGTATCGTCGCAATAATAGCGGTGCTTTGCTATAGCTAACGCTACTGAGAGGAACTATTTCTTTTCAAGGCAATTGCTAATTGTCTCAGTCGTTCACTAACTTCTAAATTAAATTCTTGAGATTTCAAATTAGCGGGTAATTCTGCTACAAGCTGAGGATTCTCTTTATACCATTCGTTTTGAGCGACACCTGCCCATGTTCCTTCTTTTTCTCGAAAAATATCCACTAATCCTCTTAATTCTTGAATACAGTAGGACTCAAATCCTGCGGCTTCAAAAATACCATTGCGTAGATATTCTTCAAAAGCGTTAATATCATTAGTTACTTCAAAGGTAACAACCTCTCTGGGTGGGGTTAATTGGTCGGCTAAATCGATAACTGTATCTACCGTCATTCCGATAACGTTTTTGGCAATTTCTGTTACACCTAACACCTGTTGACGAAGACTAGGATTAAAGAGTAAATCAGAACCATATTTAACGTATTTTTTTAAGACCCTAAAAGCCGGTTCATCTCCTTGATAATAGTTATCAATCAGTTCCACATCAGCCCCCAATAATTTGACAATTTGGCTGCGGGTATCACTGTTAACAGGACCGCGAATTAATGCTTCAGCAACGGGACGAGCAAATCTTAAAAATAACACTGATAAACTATTTTCTAAGCGGGTTAAAAACTCCTGTTCTGAATAACCAATAAGTCGTTCTTTTACTTGAGAACTTCCCCATAATAAAGAGGACATATAATCGACTAATTTTAAGGCTTCATCTTTTAATTCTGCCGCTAATTGTCGAGCAAGGGCAGCCAAAAATGTTCTAACATCCCCATATAAGTCATCCCGCCAAGCATAATTAGCTCTTACCTTGTCGAAGTCTGGAAAAGAATTTGCGTCAAAAATAATTTCTTTTTTTCTTAAAGTTTCTTGTCTTAATTTTGCCATTTCACTGGCTAAAAGTTGGCCATAGCGTTCTTTAAATTTTTCGATACTACTGGAAGATTCGTTATTAACTTTTTCTAAGGGTTTGTTAATGACAGATGTTTCATAAAAATTTTGTAAATCAGCTTTTATCTGTTCCCATTTTCTATGCCACCATTCTGAAAAATCAATTCTTCTTCTTTCTTCTTCAAAGCGTTGTGCTTCCTCAGGATTTTCGGGAAATCTTTGACTGACAAGATGATGAATGTCCTCTGAGGTGCTGACAATTTTATCAATGGAAGCTTCACAGCGTTTCTTGAGAATTGCCACTCGCTCAGTATTAATATAATTAAAGATTTTTTCTTTAATTTCAGGGATTCCTGTAGCTTGAGTTTTTAACATTTCATCATCTATAATTCCAGTTAAAGTTTTTAATTTATCTTGAATATTGCTGGCTTGTCCGATTTCTAATTGAGTATGTTCTTCCGCCAGATTATTTAAGATTAAATAAGCTCCTGCTGAACCAGAAACAATGCGATTAACAGGTAAATTAGCGCGTTTTAACCAATCCTGAGAGGCTTCTGTAATATGAGTTTTAAGGGCTTCTGGGCTACCGAGAGAGTCAATATGACTTAAAAAGACAAATAATTTATCAGCAATGGTGACATTCTTATCACCTTGTTCGGTAAATTTAATAATTTCTAATTCGGCTTCTCTAATACTGCGAAAACGCTGAATTACGATGACTGCATCACAGTCGGATAACATTTGTTGGGCTTCATCAACGTGCTTGGCTAACCCAGAATCTGAACCCGGAACATCATAAAAGACGATTCCTTCTGCTTGAGCGAGTTTATTAGTATAAAGTCGGGCTTCTAGGACTGCATGGGCGTATTTTTCATCGGCAACGTATTTTTTTAGTTGTTCTCGGATGTCTTCGAGTCGAGTAAAAGGAATAACTAAATTACCTTCCTTTCTGACTTGTTGTAGGGTGATTTCGTTTTCTCTAATGGTGTTTAAGTCTTCTTTTGCGCCAACGGTTTCTAATTCTTTGAGAAGATGAATAAATTGTTCTTGGGTGCGGGTTTGCACTTCTAATCTTTGTTCAGATTCGCTTTTAACGGAATAAATTTGCGTGGTGGTAAAGGTACATCTTCCTCCTTTGGCAGGAAGTAAATCACATTCTAACCAGGCGTTAATAAAGGTACTTTTTCCTGCCTTTTCTAAGCCAACAACAGCGATACGAAATTCTCTTTTTCTCAGTCTTTCGAGTTGACGGTTAGCAGGTATTGCCTCTTGCATGAGGATTTCTGTTAATTGAGAGGGAACTTCAGCTTGGGGAAGTTTGGCTAAGTCAACAGCAAAATGTTGGATATTTAAGACATCACTGAGACGGGTTTCATAGTAGGATGAGGCAGATTTCCAATCCATTAAATTAACTCCTTAAATACGGTTGAATGATTTGAGAACAGACGCATCTCTCAAGCGACCTAGCTGTATAATTTTACCCTCTGTATCCTTAGGTATATCCCTTTTAATAACATACTTAGTTTCTGCCCCAATAATATCTTGTCCATTGGGTATGTCAATCCTAATATAAAATTTAAGTTGGCTGTCTTGTAAAATTTCTTGATTAATAACATCTATCATTTGTTGTTCAGCTTCCTCTGTTCTAATACATAAAAACTCTGGGGCAGATTCAATTAGTTCAATGATTTTATCTCTATTTATCCGCTTTCCTACAGTTAAGCCATAAACTGCTGATGCAGGAACAGCTAGACAAATCGCTGTAGGAATGGGTTGGCTAGGAAGTACAGGATGAATTGTGTTTTGTTTGCGGGAATCCCCTAACAATTTTTGAGTAAAATATGTTCCGATTAAGATAACAGCAGCGAGTACAATTAATTCCATTTTGTCCTTATCATTATCTACTGATTTACGAAGTGGTCTGGAGACATTTTTAACGAGTTCTCCCCCCATTTTAAGGATAGAGAATTCTTTAACAGGTTTTTGTTTATTGATAGAAATTGTATATATAATATCATCAGATAAATCTAAATCTTCATCTAAAGAAGCCTTTTTTTTAATATCATATTCTTGACAAAGTTCCTGGGCTTGGCTTTTATTATCTAAAATCAAATAAATGACAGAGCTTAAAGTACCTACTTCCTGACTTTTAATGTGAGGAAAAACTTGTTCAAAAATTTGCTGATATCTGGTTTCAAAGTATTCAACTAACACTGGAATCAGCCTCCTTTTCAAAATTTCCTAGTCGAGAAAATTCCTCTTCTAATCTTTTCGCTCTTTGTTGCATAGGTTGCCACACATTTTGCTGTTTTTCATAATCAAAAGTAATCTCCTGTCTAGCTTTTTCTAGTCTATCTCGATACTGATCAAGAATATCATTTTGAGTTTTATCTACACTTTTTTTTAAATCGTCAATTTGTGCTAATAGCCATTCTATTACTTGTTTTAACATCTCAGGTTCAACTTCTTTTAACTGTTTTTTCCAGTCGGCTAAAATTTGTCCTATACTTGGAATTTTTGCATTTTCACTGGATCGTTTTTCCTTTTTGGGAACTATCCATAACCAATGTTTCCAAGTTCTGCATTTTTCGGTATATTGTTCTTCTTTAATTTCAAAGTCCGAATCAAGCCTAACAAAATCAAATTTTAGATCATTTGTAACTTTGTTTAACTCGGATTCTGGAAATCTAATCACAATATCAGGAGCGCGTTCATTAGAACCTTTTTCTAAATAAGCAAGATGACAGATGAATAATTCATTTACTGCTTCATACATTCGCTGAATCTCTTGGGTAGAAATTTTATCCAACACTTGCGCTATAATCAGACTAAGATGAATAGACAGTTCGTTAAGTTCATAATTTTTTTGCTTAAGATTCTCTTTTTCTTCCTGAGTTTTTGCCACTACATTTTGTCCATTTTTGGCGAAATAATAACTATAGCCCAGTTTGATTAATCTTCTCAGATTACCCTCTAGCAAGTTAACATTGACAATATTAGCTTTTTTAAAATTAGGATGGTCTAGCGTAACTATGCCATTTTCTAAAGATTCTGCAACTGCTTCTAAAATCTGGTCAACTCCTCTCCCCAGAGCATTTCTCCAATCATAGAGAGGGACTAATTTTTCTTCAATTTCATTATAAGGTTCAGTAAATTGAAGATCGGTAATAGCTTCTGTTAATATAGAAAGGGGATCATCTTCTGTTTGTTGGTTTAAATACTCCTCACAGTTTTGTTTAATTTTTTCAAAAGGCTTTCGTAAATTAGCATCACTCACTTGAAGAAATTGAGCTAAGGAAGATTTAATCCATGAGATTTTTTCGATTTCCTGTTGATAATTTTCTTCCGAACTGTTAAGAATTGCCGTGGTAGTTTGTACTGCCCATTGTGCAATACTATTTCCCGCCGCTACATTAAATTTTTCTAGAGCTTGGGGAATAACTAATTTAGGAAAATGTTCTGCTATGTGCTTGCTTAGTTTGTCTTCAAATTCTTCTGCATAGGATTGTTTGAATAACTCTTTAGCAATTTGTTCTTGTTGAGAGATAGTCCATTGTTTAGGATCAAGACTTAAGTTTCCTCGCTTCATCATTTCCTTAATTAAAACTTGAAAGTTATCTATGGCTTGCTCATGGGGTTTTAATACTTTCTCAAGTCTAGTTTGATCATGCTCTGACCAATTTTCTTCTCTCTTAGGTAATTCCTCTAACAGCTCCTGAAGCAATTTTTTATTATCCTGAATTTGTAAAGCTAATAAGGCTGGCCATGTACTCAGTTTTACAATTCTCAAATTTTCAATATCTTTTGTATATTCTCTTAAATTCTCGATCAGTTTTTCCTTAATGTTTTCAGTCGTTTCTTCAATAAACTCACCTTCACTTTCTTGCCAATCATCATCTGATCTGAATATATCAATTCGATTTAAAATAAATAGCATTCGTGCAGGAGAGCCTCCTAAATCTTTAACTTGATTAACAACTTCTGATAACAAATTATCAACTTTGTAAGTATCTGTTTCTGCGCTGTTATATGTTACTAAACATAAAGCTTCACGACATTGTTTTATAATCCCAAGATTTCCCTCATCTCCTACATAAGAGAACCCAGGTAAATCTAATAACTTAACTCTAACCCCTTTAGGCAATTCTAAGAAACTTTCATCTTTAACCAGTCTAAAAGGATAATAAATAATAGATCGAGGATAAGCTAAATCAGGTTGTTTTTTTCTGGCTTTAATATAAGCCTTCATTAACTGTTTTAAGCGACTATAAATATCTTCATCGCTAATCTTTTCCCATTTCCCGCATTCCCACAATGCTCCAGGTGTTTCTTCAATAATTAAAGTCTTTTCTTCGCTATACTCAATGGTAACTGTTCCTGCACTCATTTCTCGCTGTGCCATCGGTACAATATCAGCACCACACAGGAGATTCACTAAGGTACTCTTACCACTGCTCGTCGTGCCAGTCGTCGCTAAAATCAGGGTAGGATGGCGCAATTCATTGATTAACACTTCTAAAGCTTTCTCTAGGTTACTAGAAAGTTCGTGGATTTCACCATGATAGGATTCAGGCAAATGCTGAATAATCTCCGTTTTGAAGTCACCCCAATAACCCGCTAGAAGGTTAGCTTTATTTTCCACTGCTTGGAAAACTTCGTAAGATTTTTGACCCATAATACTCTATCGCTGACAGAATAAGCCGATTCAAGAATAAGCCACAACTTCATTATAACGATAATTTTCTTTCTTGCCTTTAATTCTCGTGTTCTAAACTGGTAAAAAATCAAAATCTATAATTTCTGCAAAGGTATAAGGACAAACTTGCGGAAACGTATCCAAAGATAAACCAGTTTTTTTGCTCACCGATCGCTTGGCTTTATCATAAATTATATCTAACCTAGAAGCCCCATAATTGTAGAGGGTTTTTGACTGGAATAAAATTTCTAGTTCTAGACGGAAATTATCGATTTCATCGGCCAATCCCTGGCCACAATTACCTTTTTCAGTCAGCCAATACTGATACATTAATAAATGTTTAACGGTTTGAATTAGATAGCTTTCCACTTGGTTTCTTTGTTCTCTCCCCCAATCTTCTATCTCCGTTAAAAGATGTTCCCAATCTAAATTTTTCATCTCCCCGCTTCGAATTTGTTCGGTGGTTCGCTCAATCCACAAAACAAAGTCCTGATCATAAAGCTGTTTTAATTCTTCCCACTGCATAGATTTTTGAGATTGAGCCGCGCTTTTATTATTAATCATCGGAAATTTTGGGTCTGAAACCCCGCCGTTCTAGGTTGGCTTTACGTTAGAATTAAAAGGCCAGTCTCGAAAACCAAGTGGACGGCGCAGCACCTTGAAAACTCGGCTTAGGGGGTTCCGACCAGAAAAGCTTGGC
>NZ_JADBSA010000224.1:0-3756 GCF_020246945.1 Microcystis sp. M113S1
TTAGACTTTTTGTCAATCAAAAAGTACCGGACTGGGAGTGATCAGGGGGAAAATTCCGGGACTTTTTCCCTGAAAATTAGGTAGTTGACCACCTGAAAATCGGTAAAACCCTACACCCCACACCCCACACCCCACACCCTAGCCCCACCGAAAAACTTTTTTAGCAGATCCTAGATAGTATATTCAGAGATACTCAATAATCTAGAATCAAAATCTCCCAGATTAATTTATCGAGGTTTTGCTCATGCTTTTTCGTCCTACTTGGCTCGGCACTTTATCGCTTGCCCTTGCCTTAAATTGGCCCCTTAGTGCCTCAGAAACCTGCGTCCCGATACCTTTGATCGGTGGTCAAGGAAACCAAGTAACCAAGACCGTTTCTCAACCGACCGTTCCCAGTGTGTTCGGTGTCGATATCACTCGCAATAACTGGAATACCGATTGGGCGGTTCCGAGCGATCGCAGCTGGCAAAAATTCGTGGCCACTATATCCTCGGATGAGGGTGGTTCCTTCGATATCCAGATGTACCTCAAGTACAGCGATCAAACCACGGGACAGTTTTTTAACCAACAAGATGTACGGATCGACCCGGGTAAACCCCTGACTATTACCGCCACACCGGAACCCAACGATGAACCCTATCAAGTCAATCTTTTTATCGGTGGTGTCAACCATTTCGGCAAGACCTACACGGTAACCGTTGTCGGCTGCTACCGCTAGATCGTTTTTTTAATAGTGAGGAGTGAAAAATTATGGGATTCTCGCCATGCCGCCTGCTGATCTGGACTTTGTTCGGTTTATCGTTTCCCGTCCCCAGTGTTCTTGCCGAAGCGATAGATGAGGGGAAAGCGATCGCTCCCGTGACCGTTGCCCCTTCCTTCTGCGAGGGTTTTACCCCCTTGACCAATAGGGTCGCCCCCTTGGTATTCGAGGGGGAAACCCGAACCGAGGAATTACCCGACAGTGCCTGTGCCAAGGATCTGGCGGGAGTAGGAGCGCCAGTTTTGCCAGCCTCTCCCCTCACAGAACCCACCCCGGCTGCGACCCCGATCGCACCGGAAAATCCCGCTCCCCAGGGGCAAGAGGATCGAGGTTGGCAGATTAAATTTCAGCCCTACGCGACCATTCCGATCAGTACCTACGGAACCGCAACGGCCCGGGGACGTACCGTCAGCTATCATCTCGATCTCGGGGAAGTGTTACAATCGCTCCGGGTGACGGGTAGCGCGCGCGTGGAAGCCTGGAACGGTCGTTTCGGTTTGATTTTCGACGGTTATTACGCCAGCTTGAGAAACGTGATCGACCGACAGAAGACAACGGTTCGACAGCCGAATTTTATCGACTCCTTGAATTGGTTGCTGAGTCGGGATGCCAGCCAGAGAATTCAAAAAGCGATCAATGGACTCGAAGGCATTTCCCAGTCGGTCGATCGGATACAAGGATTAAAAGAAGAGGGGAGCTTTCAAGAGGCAGGAGACAAAATTCGAGCGTTACGACAGGATATCGCCCTAAAAACCGAACAATTAAGCCAATTACCAGCGGCGGCCGAAGAAGTGCGCGATCAGATACGGCAGGAAGTCGCCCTTCGGGAGGAACAGTTACAGGAACTGGAAACGGCGATCAATAACGCTCGGCAACGTTTTCAGCAAGAGATCGTTCCGAAAATCGAGCGGGCGCAGGAACTGAAGACGACCCTCGCAGAAATTCGACAGGAGGTGCAGCAAGAGGTCGAGCGAAAAGCCGAGCGCTTAAACGAATTTAAACAGGCTCTTGACAGCCTTCAAGGACAATTGGCCGAACGCCAAAATACTTTACAAGAAATGGTCGTAAAAATTCAGACTCTCCCCGACGTGGATATAGGTGAGATTCGGGATAATATCGATATTCGAGATCTCCGGGATTTAGAGAAGAAAATAGCAGAATTACCCCGCGATCCTGCCTTTAGCGATCGACTAGGAAATTTAAAGGATTTTCAAGAAAAGCTCTCGCAAATACAGGAAGCACTGGCTAGAGGGCAGGAAAAAATTCAAGAATTGCAGGGGTTAAAAGATAGCGAACCCCTGCAACAACTGCAAGCGAAGATTCAAGAGTTACGGGAGCTAAAAGATAGCGAACCCCTACAACAACTACAAGGGAAGATTGAGGAGTTGCGGCAGACTAAAGATAGCGAAATCCTCCAACAATTGCAAGCAAAAGTTCAGGAGCTACAGCAGTTAAAAGATAGCGAACCCCTGCAACAACTGCAAGCGAAACTCCAAGAGTTACGGGGGTTAAAAGATAGCGAACCCCTGCAACGACTCGAACAAGAAATTCAGAACGCCCGAGAATCGCTCGAACAACTAGAACAAACAATGCAACAGGTACAAGAATTCGCCGACAATCGCCAATTACAGCAACTCGAAGCGGATTCGGAAACAAACCTACAATTCGATCAGGGCATCTACGATTTCGCCGTCAGTTACCACATCGGCGCTCCGATCAGCCACGAACTGCCCGAAAAACCCTCTAATCGCTCTTTTCCCTTAATTTGGTTCCAGCCCTATGCAGGCCTTCGTCTCAATAGTATCAGTATCGATATCGAGCAAACGCTTACCGTACAACTATCCAGTCCCCTTGTCAACTTCAGCCAAACTTTCCAACAAACCTTCAGTCAGGGGAGAACTTGGTTTGAACCGCTCCTCGGCGGTAAATTTGGGGTACAGGTGTCCGATCCGATCACTTTATGGATTCGGGGAGACGCTTCCGGTTTCGGGCTGGCCGGCGATACAGATCTAAGCTGGAACCTCCTCTTTGGAGTCGATTGGTGGGTGAATCGCCAAATTTCCCTGCAATTCGCCTATCGTTTCTACGGGATCGAGTATAAAAACGGTAGTGGCGATAACGCGTTCGGTTTTACGGAAAACTTTAACGGACCGTTTCTCGCCGCCACTTTTCACTTTTAACTTAGTGTCAGCATTTATCCCTCGCGCTTAGTGCGATGGGACGGGGCTTTTAAAGGGCCGAAGTAATTCCCCCCAGGGCTCCCCTCATGAATGCTGACTTTGTATATAGACAATTCCTCAAAAACTATGTTATCATAGTTTTAGTTTCTTGATAACTTTTATGTACAAAGCGTACAAATTCAGACTTAAGCCTAATACCGAGCAAGAAATAGCCTTAGCAAAAAGCTTCGGTTGTTGTCGTTGGTTTTGGAATTATTCCCTGAATTTATGCCAAGAAACCTATAAAACCACAGGAAAAGGACTGACACGAAACTATATTCAGGGACTATTGCCTAGTCTCAAAAAAGAATATGATTGGTTGACATATGCTTATTCCCAGTGCTTACAGGTTGTTGCTTTGAACTTATCCCAAGCTTATCAAAACTTCTTTGAAAAACGAGCTAGATTACCAAAATTCAAATCCAAACATGGTAAACAATCAATTAGCTATCCAGCTAATGTCAAATTTGAAGGTGACTACCTCAAATTACCGGGTAAAGTTGGATTAGTTTATTGTGTTCGTCATCGGGAATTTGCAGGAACAATTAAAACCGTTACTATCTCAAAAAACCCAGACGGTAAATACTACGCTTCTATTTTAGTTGATGATGGATCAGAGTTGCCCAGTCAGTCATCGGACGGTAAAGCCATAGGAATCGATTTAGGACTTAATCATTTTGCTATTACCAGTAATGGCAGTAAATATGATAATCCTAGACATTGAGCCAAACATCAACGTAATCTAGAACACAAACAACAAAAACTTTCTCGTAAAAA
>NZ_JADBSA010000225.1:0-3657 GCF_020246945.1 Microcystis sp. M113S1
GTCAGTCTGTAGAGCGACCATAAGACCAGAACAGAGTAAATCTGTTAAGGCAGGTGCGAAACCCCGCAAGGGAAAGAAGCAGAAACCTAAATCGTGAGGTTTGGGAATCACCGTCCGTTTACGGCGGTGAGGATGTCAAAAAAGTTGAGGATATTCAGAGATTATAGCAGCAAGCCGTTAGGGGAATAGGGTAATGGGGGGATAGGGGAATTTCAACTAAAACCCTAAAACCCTAACACCCCAACACCCAACACCCAACCACCAAAAAAGCATCTAACTTCCCCCATCGCTGATAATGCGTAAACGTACAATTTTTTGCCCACCTTCATCCAGTTCTACTTCGATCACTTCACTGGTTAAACTTTCCAAACAGGTTAACATCGATCGCAGATGGGGATTACTTGCTCCTGTATCCACATAGAGGCGATCGGACAAACTACCCAAACGTTTCCAAGTAGTATAAAGTTTAGCTACGGCTTGCTCTAATTGTGTGGCTTGTTTAACCAGATCCGCCGCCGTATTTAGACAATCGACGCGCAAAGCTTCTTCTAGAGCCATTTCAATATCTAAATTACCCCGTCGGAGAGTTTGTACTTGGGCTGCCGCATCGAGATATTTAGCTAAACTGCGTGCTTCCGAGGTGATTAATTTTACTGTGTCCACATCGGGATTAGCGGCGATTTCTTGACGGAGAGTTTCGATATGAGTATCGGGTAACTTTTCTAATTCTTTCACTAGAGGGGCGAGATGACGCGCCGGTAAACTACCATCGCTGGCTTTTTCTTTCACCTCATCGGGTAGTAAATCTGAACTCATCGCCGTCCATTCATCGGCCAATTGCTTCACCTCCCGACGGGTAATTCTCTCCCCTTGTCGGGCCGCATCACTGACTAATTTTTGAATTTCGGGGGCAGATTTGGCCGTTTCTACGAAGGCGCGTTTACTAAAATTATTGATACTATCGGGATCCAGTTGTCCTTCTGCTAGGAGAGTATCGGCACTATTAGCCAATTGAATCAGAGCATAAGCTTGACTTTTAGTGATTTCTCGCTGTTTTAACCAGTTTAAAAAGCCTGTACCGCGACTATCACCGCCTTGCTTTTCCCGGTCGCGAATAGCTCGCAAAATTCGCCCCCGCCAGATTTCCGTTTGCAAATCAAAGCGATCGCAAACTTTCCAAAAAGAATCCAGTTGCTGCTGAAAGTCATGATCTTGGATGGTTTCATCTTCGGGATCCGGCAGTTGAAAGTTAAACTCTAGAGGCGTTTCAAAGGCATCAATGATCGCGGAGGTGTCGGAGGAGAACGTCGCAGCATCAACCATAGGATAGACTCGGCAGTTAATCGGGCATTTTATCTTAACTCGCCCTGGCAACCCCCGACAAGCCGATTAATCTTCAGTCACATATAGGGAAGTGGGGAAGTGGGAATTATGAATTAGGGATTGTGGGGAGTGGGACTGGTGACAGGTGCGGGAGGTGTCGTCCCCGGACTCGGACTGGTGACAGGTGCGGAAGGTGTCGTCCCCGGAGTGGGACTCGGACTGGTGACGGGTGCGGGGGGTATCGTCCCCGGAGTGGGAGTCGGACCGGTGACGGGTGTGGGAGAAATCGATGGATTGGAAGCGGGATGAGGACTCAGGAATTGCCAAGCGATCGCAGCCAGCAAACCGAGAACACCGACAGCGATCGCTCCTACGACTAGGGGTGAAACCCTAGTGAGCGCGGGGGGAGAAGTATGACTAGAAACCGAAGAAGATGCGGGGGGGGGAGTGGGTATTGCTGTCACCACTTCTTCTCCGGAGTAGGTGTCCCCGCTGTAATCAAAATCTTGGTCATTAAGATCGGGAATAATCCGTTCTTTGGCCTGATCATAAACTAAAGGCGTGACAGGTTCAGCCTTAGGAACTACCCGACAATAAACTAGGGCGATGGTGGAATTATCGTGACCGTTTTTCTGGTTAGCTAGTTGTAATAAACTTTCCCCCACAGCGGTTACATTTTTCTCTCCTCGCAAAAGAGGTAGAATTTCACTGTCCCAGTATTGTTCTACCCGATCATAATCACTCAAACCATCGGAACAGAGGAGAAAAACACAATCTTGATCAATAATCAACCTCTGAACAGTGGGATGGAGATTAGTGGCGCTACTCATGCCCAAAGCTTGCACCAAGGCCCCGGCGTTGGGATACTGTATGGCATCACGATAGAGGAGATAGCCTAATTTCACTTCCCTGGAAGCGAGATCATCATCCACCGTCACTTGATGACAACTGTGGGGAGTAATCCAATAGATGCGGGAATCCCCCACATGGGCCGCGTACATTTCCTGGGCCTGGGCAAAAGCCATAACTAGAGTCGTACCCATGCGCTGACGCTCTTGTCTTGACTCCTGATCATTGCGTTGACTGATCAGATCATTGGTGACACGAATCGCCTGTTCGAGGACAAGACTGTGACTCTCGGGATAGACTTCAATATCAGTGGTGGGACTGCGATTAATTTCCCTAGGCAGGGTTTCGATCGCCAATTGAGCAGCGATTTCGCCCCCTTCCTGACCGCCGATGCCATCACAGACAATCGCCAGGGGATTTTGACCATGAGCGAGGGTTATGGCCTGATTAGTCGGGGGATAACAGGCATCCTCGTTGTGTTCCCGCAGCGGACCGGTATCGGTGCAGGTAAAAATCTCATAGCTGCGTTCTTGACCTCCACCGTAGTGCTGTAGTGCATAATCGAGGATAGCGATCAGGGATTCCGGGCGATCGAGATCACCGGATTCTAGCTCTTGGGTCAGGGATGCGAGAAAATCTTGAATATTAGCGGCTGCCGTCGGCATCAGACCGGCCCACAGGGCCCCTAAATCTCGTAAATTGGGAGCGGTAGCCTCGTCTTTGCTTAATTCTAGCAATTGCAGCAGCTGATTATTCACTCTCATCAGAGAAGGGTTGAGCAGACTAGAGACCACAGCTTTTTTCTGGAGGGGATGCCAGAGTTTGGCCATTTGCCATAACCAGTGAATTTGCCTTAAATCGGAAGCTTGCGACCAAACCTCGGCCAGAGTGGGCAATAGTTGCGGATATATTAATTCTCCCGTTTCATCGAGGGGAATAGTGCCGTATTCCAACAGCCAGATGTCCATATTTAAGCGTTCATCGGGACTGGGAATATAGCCATAGACTTGGGGAATGTGGAGATGGAAGGGTAATAATTTTAGGTAGAGGGAAATCCAGCTAGGAGGTTCGTCCGGCGCTTGGGGTGCTTGAGCGGGTTTAGTATCAAGAACAATTTGTGGTTGTTTGACCAAATAACGATTATCAATTAGCTCACCAACATGATAATAGGTTCTCACCCAATCACCCATCATCCATAAATAGCGCTTAACTAAAGGAGTACCGCATTTTTCACAGAATCTATTAGTGAGAGCGTTCGGGGATAGACAGGTTAGGTTTTGACATTGGAGGGTTGTCACGGAATCCATGAAAACTGCTGACTCCTAAAGCGCGGTTAGTATAGGTTATTGACATCCTCACCGCCGTAAACGGACGGTGATTCCCAAACCTCACGATTTAGGTTTCTGCTTCTTTCCCTTGCGGGGTTCCGCACCTGCCTTAACAGATTTACTCTGTTCTGGTCTTATGGTCGCTCTACAGACTGAC
>NZ_JADBSA010000226.1:0-8659 GCF_020246945.1 Microcystis sp. M113S1
CGTTGCCGCTCACGGTTACTTCGGACGCTTAATCTTCCAATACGCTTCTTTCAACAATAGCCGTTCTCTGCACTTCTTCTTGGGTGCTTGGCCGGTAATCGGTATCTGGTTTACGGCAATGGGTGTTAGCACCATGGCGTTTAACCTCAACGGTTTCAACTTCAACCAGTCGATTCTCGATTCTCAAGGTCGTGTAATTGGTACTTGGGCCGATGTGTTAAACCGCGCTGGTATCGGTATGGAAGTAATGCACGAGCGTAATGCACATAACTTCCCCTTAGACTTAGCTAGTGGCCAACAGGCTCCCGTAGCTTTGACTGCTCCTGCTATCAATGGTTAATTCCTAGTCTGAACGAAAAGGCACTCCCGCGAGGGGGTGCTTTTTTGTTGTTAGAATTGGGGAACGGGGTACAAATGAAAAACGCTGCAAAATGCTGGCTCTTCTCGACTTTGTGTGATAATTTTTGCTTATGGAATCGTGAAATGCTTATCGGGCAAGACTTTTAGGGCTATTTTGCGGATATTCTATCAGTATAGACCTCGTTTCCACACATAAACCAGAAGAGCCATCTAGGTCATATTTACTATATATGACCTATCTTTTTTGGAAGTCTTTGTCTGTATTCCATGCTACATAAGCTTTTCAGCTTGCTTGTCCCCCTGTCAGCTACATATCAGGACAGGCAATAGGCGATAGGCAATAGACAAAAGGGACAATAGATAATCAGTCTTTAATAACCAGATTTAGTATCACACTCCTTGTTGTCTCTGATCAGGGGTTGTAGCTACTTTGGTTTAGCCTGAGCGGCTTAGCTTTTCCTGCGCTTTTTTTCGGCTTGAGATTTTGAGTTTTAGGGTAACTGCTTGAGTGTTTTTTGAATTACCCCTTGACAATCAAAACAGTCGCTACGAGGCGATGGAATCAAACTTAATAAATAATTAGCAAGTATAAGCATTTGATGTCCCTGTTGCTGATACACCAGTCACCACATCAACTGCGCGAATTACAGCAGGATTAACTTGATTTGGCCAACAGTTGGCCTGGAAGAAATTAGTTTTTTCCGAAAAGTGTCCCTGTGCATCTGCAAGATCTTCCGTCACATGGAATGGATTCTTTTGATTGACTAGATTCTCAACATAGAACTTGACTCTTCCACCAGGGGTAAAACCTTTACCGCTAACCCTTATGGCTCCACCAGTTTGATTCTTTGTAGTAGAAACAACGATTGATGGACTCACTGGCTTGTCCAATGATTCCCAACCCTTCCAGGGGTACACGCCATCCCACCACCTGTGGTAAACACCATTATCCATCCCACGGGCAAAAACATCAAGTCTGTCAGTTCCCCAAGAAACAACTGTAGGAGATCCTTGGATTTCGCCACCCAGGGATTCCCATCCACTCCAATTGCTAGGACTTCCATCCCCATAATTATGATGCACAGCCCCATCTTTTTGTCCGCGTATAAATACGTCTAGCCTTCCTTTAGACCATGCAACCGCAGCAGGAGGGTCAGATGTACCAGGTCTATTGGTATTAATTGGACCACCTACATCATACCAGTCTAATTGTGATGGTTTCCAGGGAAATACTCCATCCCATGACTTGTGTTTAATGCTACCATCCCACGACCGGACAAAAATATCAATCCTGTCAGCCCCCCAAGAAACAACCGTCGGCGAGCCTTTTAACGGTGAGCCACCTAGTGTTTCCCAGCCGCTCCAGTTGTCAGGATTGCCATTTCCATAGTTATGATACACATTCCCGTCTAAACCGAGTACGAAAACGTCTAAACGACCTTTAGACCATGTTACTGCGGCAGGAGGCTCAGATGTTCCACCCCCTAGAGGTTGCCAATCTAATTGTGAGGGTTTCCATCCCTTCCCATCCCACCACTTGTGGTAAATACCATTATCCAGGCCACGAGCAAAAATATCGATTCGATTGTTTCCCCAAGAAACAACCGCAGGAGAACCCAGAATCTGACCACCTAGTGATTCCCAGCCCGCTAAAGGTTTATTGTTGTTACTTCCATAATTGTGATATAGAGCACCATCGATACCGCGGGCAAAAATATCAAGTCGATTGCTAGACCATGCCACTGCAACTGGGTAATCCGTAATTACCCCCCCAAGCGGCTGCCAATCATAGTCAGATGGTTTCCATCCCGCGTTATTGTCGAACCACTTTCGATAAACACGACCATCCACACCACGAGCAAAACAGTTCAACCAAATAGGGTTTTTTACTATTGGTTCTGCCTGTCCAAACAAGCTTTTGTATTTTGTGACAATTGGACAGGGAATTGTGGCAATTTTTAACATAGGATATACATGAATTAGGAAATAAGTGTTTAATTTTAACTATTCTTGCGAACTTATTATCGAGCTTAGTATTCGACGAGCATAACTGTAATCCTAGACGGATTTTTTCCATACAACACCCAAGTTTAAGATTTTCTTAAAAATTAGAATTTATCCATCTAATCACCCTCTACCCCAGCACCGCAAGTGCAAGCCGATCTTCTCAACTGTAATCGCCGCTAAATATTTAGGATGCACATCAGGACAAACACTACATTCATAGTCGATCTCCGATCCCACTGTTGGGCTTGACGTAGGGTGGTGGCTCTTCTGGTTTCTGTGTGGAAACGAGGTCTATACTGATAGTTTCTTCCCCTATTGGTCGGGGAAATTCCCGACTCTCTCGGCAAAAATTCGATATTTGATCGCCGTCATCTGGCTATTAATTATCCTCTTTTGGTTAGCCCGCATTCAGGAATCGATCGATGCCCGTCGCAAGCTCGAAAGTAGCTGTACCCTTAACTTGATCTAGAGTAGAGTGATTCCGTATTTCTCTCCAGCCAGATAGTTATACCACTAAATAGTACAAAAGTCTAGAGATTCTGTTAAGTCTCATTAATCGGGCGGCGTGGCAGCACCGAAGCTTACTGCTATAATTGCTTACGGACAAAGATAATAAACAAAATTTATGGGCGACTTTTTTGATAACGTGAGCCGTTACCCCCGCTATCTGATTAGCTTTAGTTTAGGGATTTTCTTCGCCTTTTTCGGCTGGTTAGCCCCTTTATTAAAAAATCCCCTCACAGCGATCGCACTTGTGGGCTTTCTAGGGGGAACTTTCGCCTTTCTTTATTTCACCCTCAAAGCCATGCTCGGATTAGCTTGATACAATGGTAAGGGTTTCGCTGTTTTTAGGGGACGAAAATTATGGCTAACGATCGTCGAGTATCTCGCGTGTCCTCGCTAATTAAGCGCGAGGTCAGCCAAATGTTATTAATGGAAATTAAAGATGATCGCGTCGGCGCCGGTATGGTTAGCGTTACCGATGTGGATCTCTCCCACGACCTGCAACACGCTAAAATTTTTGTGTCTATCTACGGCAACGAAGATGCAAAGGCCGAAACTATGGCCGGTTTAAAAGCTTCTGCGGGATTCGTCCGGCGCGAACTCGGTCAACGCATCCGTCTCAGACGTACCCCCGAAGTGGTCTTCCTCGAAGATTCTTCCCTCGCACGCGGCGATCGAATGTTACACCTTCTTGATCATATTAAAAGCGATCGACCCCCAGAAGATGACGATTCCGATATCAGTGACCAGTGAACAGGATAACTAAATTTAGGCAAAACTGGGAACTTAAAACTTAAACCTGATAACTGATAACTCTCCAGAAAAGCTTTGATGTGCTTAGTTTCTAACCTTCTTTTTAGGTAGGAGAATTGCCAGATTCTGCCTTTTGCCTCTTGCATGAGTGCCTCTTGCCTTCAGAAGCTGATAACTGATAACTGATAACTGATAACTGAATAGTGAGCGATCGCATTTTATCCCTAAAAGAACGTATTGGTCAGATGATAGTAGTCCGCGCTTCCGGCTATCTCTTTGACCAACAAATCCGCTATCCTGTCTGGGAACCTGTCAACGCCACCCTGAAACATTGGTTAGAAACCCTCCACCTCGGTGGGGTGATTCTCTTAGGAGGCAGCGCCGCCGAAATCGCTTTCCGCACTCAACAATTACAAAGTTGGTCCGGCGATAATCCTCTCCTCATCGCCGCCGATATCGAGGAGGGAGTCGGCCAAAGGTTTTCCGGCGCCACTTGGTTTCCCCCCCCGATGGCTTTAGGAAAAATAGCTGAAAAAAGCTTGACAAAAGCCACAGAATATGCTATGGAAATGGGAGCAATTACGGCTAAGGAGGCTCTAGCGATCGGGATTAACTGGATTTTAGCCCCAATTGTCGATGTGAACAATAATCCCGACAATCCGGTTATCAATATTCGTTCCTTCGCTGAAACTCCTGAAATCGTCGCTAATCTAGCTCAAGCTTTTATTTTAGGGGCGGATTCCTATCCAGTTTTGACCACGGCCAAACATTTTCCAGGCCACGGTGACACCAGCAATGACTCCCATCTCGATCTTCCCATCATCAACCACGATCATCATCGCCTAGAAGCGATCGAATTGCCGCCCTTTCAAGCAGCAATCGAGTCGGGGGTTGATAGTATTATGTCAGCCCATCTGTTAATTCCCGCTTGGGATGCCGAGTTTCCCGCCACTCTTTCCTCGAAAATTCTCGGGGAAAAACTGCGCCAAAATCTCGGTTTTCAGGGTTTAATCGTCACTGATGCCCTGATTATGGGAGGAGTGACTAAAATTGCCAGTGCTGCCGCCATCGCAGTTATGGCGGTACAGGCGGGGGCCGATATACTATTAATGCCTCCCGATCCGATCGAAGCGATCGAAGCGGTGTATAGTGCCGTGCAAGCGGGTACAATTAGCGAAGCGAGAATTAATGATTCTTGGCAACGTATTCAACGAGCAAAAGAGAAATTAGGGCAAAGACAGCCCTCCTTAGAATCCTTAAGCAGTTTAGCGGCACCGCAAGCTCTAGAGATTGTTAGCGATATTTTAAAAGATTCCCAAACAGTTAGCGCTAATTTACCGATTCAAGCCACTCAAGTCCGCAATTTAATCATTATCGATGATTTACTCCACTGTGACTTTCTCGATCGCTCTTGTCCGGCGGTGACAATTCCCCGACAATGGGGTTATCAAACGCAAATTATCGACCGTAGCACCTTTAATCAGTCCCTCGTCTCCCCAGAAACGACTCTCCTACAAGTATTTATCCGTGGTAATCCTTTTCGGGGTAGTGCCGGATTAAGCGACGAAACGAAAGCTATCTATCAAGCTTTGCTGAAAACCGGACAGATTCAAGCATTGATTGTTTATGGTAGTCCCTACGTTTTCCAGTGGTTTCGTCAACAAAGCGGAGAAATTCCCCATCTTTTCAGCTATGGACAACAACCAAGCGCCCAAAAAATTGCCCTAGAAACTGTTTTTGAGTGGCCCACTAGCGGCGAAAATCGGACAGATACTTTCCTTTAAGGGCAAAAATCGTCTAGTAACCATCGGGCAATGCGATCGGAGGCACCGGCTGGTCCCATTCTCTGACGACCATTAAAGGCGATTTCTTGCCACTGTGGGGGATTTTGTAATAAATATTCTAACTTGTCCGCTACTGACTCGGCACTATCGCCTAAGAGAATTGAACAGCCTAATAAACGCTGTTGCAGTTTGGCAAAATGGGGAGTAAACTGTGGTCCGGCCCCCGCAATCGTGATCGCCGGTTTACCCAAACCGACGAACTGTTCCGTGGCAGTTCCCGCCATGGCGATCGCTAGATGGCAACGGCCTAAATATTCGGCGTAATCCGTTTGAGAAATAGTTATAAATACTTCTTGACAAATAAACTTATTTGTGCTATGTTCTCGCCAACCCCGGGAAATTAAAGCAGCCGTAAAAGATTCTAGGGGGAGAGAAGGAGCGATCGCCGCCAAAAATTCCAGCTGATAATCGGGAAAACGTCCGATAATGGCGGCCACAGCCTCGATAATTTTCTGCCAATTGTGGAGAGATTCGGGAAAGCGCGAACCGGGTAGAAGCAGAATATTTAGGCAATCTTGGGGAAAATCGCCCGTTATCGCGGGTAAAAGGTCATCCATCATCGGATTACCCCCATCGACAACGGGAATTGACCACTGTTGTAAAATTTTGCTAGTTAAACTATCCCGGGGAAAAACCCCCCGACAGCGAGGATGAGCCATTAACCAGCGTTCCCAGGGATAATAGTAGGAACCCCAGAGGCGATCGATCATCGAGCTACTATCTAACCATCCCTGCTCATCCCGGAGATAGTATTCTGATTTAGCCGTTCCCACAAAAGCATAATCTGTCTCGCTCAACCAAGCAAGGGCAAGGGGTAAGATATCTCCGACCGCGACAATTTTTCCCCCTTCTTGGCCCCAATTTCTGACCAGACGGTATTGACGAGAGGTTAATCCTAATAATCCCTCCCGTAGATCTCGCCATAATTGTTTGGCATCCCTGGTGATAAAACCCCCAGAGGGCATTTTTTGACCTCGATCGAGCAGGGGAATCCCCAGACGAGTATAAGCATAACCGTTACCCACTAGGGGTAAAGCAGTAATACCGGGACAGTGGGGAGATGATTGCAGTCTTTTAATAATCCGGATCGCGATCTCATCTTCACCGTGGCCATTACTCAAAAATAATAATTTCACTGTTCCCCTTAACTTCTGGCTTAAAGTCCTAAACTTCGGTTGTTTTATTCCCCTCGACCCTAGACAATGCTGATGGTTAGGGAACAATCAATTTTATAAAAGCAGTTAACCAACTCCCATTTAGTCTAATCTACCAGAAGGTTTCGCCGATCGCCTATCTCTGCCCTGATAGCGACCATTTGACCAAAGGTTAAGACTAAGAGATGAGAGATTAGTTTAACTGCTTCTATTTTTCTCGATCAAAAAGACCAAATTTCGCCCCCCAGAGCCAAGGGTGTCAGAAAGCTGCTCTGATCGCTATATTAAAATCAGTGATTAATTGGCATCCTAGCGGAAAAAATGATTATCGACTTACCCGATCGAGAAGCTACTGTCAATTTAGGCGAAAAACTGGGGCAAACCTTGGCCTCTGGCAGTGTAATTTTATTAAAAGGCGATTTGGGAGCGGGAAAAACCACCTTAGTACAGGGAATTGGCTTAGGATTGGGCATTCAAGAGCCTATAGCTAGTCCTACCTTCACCCTCGTTAACGAATATAACGAAGGCCGCCTTCCTTTGTATCATTTGGATTTGTATCGTTTGCAGGGTCAAGATATCGAGGCGCTGTACCTAGAAAATTATTGGCAGGGAATCGAGGTAGATTTAGGGATAGTGGCGATCGAATGGTCAGAACGTTTAACTTTTTTGCCAGACAATTATCTAGAGATTACTTTACTCGATCGAGGCGCGCAAGGACGACGAGCGCTGCTCAATTTTATCGGTGGGGACGAAAAAAATAGCGACCCCACAGGAATCGCTATCAGCACTTGACTCTTTAAGCAATCAAACTTTAGCGGTAACTTTCCAGTTATTCTCTAATTTGTCTTTCTTCTAAAGTTTCTTCAAAGAAACTATTGTAGAGGAAACCCGCAGCCACGGCCCCAACAATAGGAGCAATCCAGAATAACCATAATTGACCAACGAGAGCCATATTACCGCATAAAAGAGCAACACCGGTACTACGAGCCGGGTTAACGGAGGTATTGGTCACGGGAATGCTAATTAAGTGAATTAAGGTCAATCCTAAACCAATAGCGATGGGAGCAAAACCGGCCGGAGCGCGTCGATCGGTAGAGCCTAAAATGATGATTAAGAACATGAAGGTCAAGACCACTTCCGTGACCAAAGCGGCGAATAAACTGTAACGACCGGGAGAATGTTCTCCGTAACCATTGGTGGCCAGAGGGTTACTGCCTTCCAGAGCGAAACTGGGTTGACCACTGGCAATAATGTAGATAATTACTGCCGCTAAAATCGCCCCTAAAACTTGAGCGATGATGTAGGGAAGTAGTTCCGAACCGGGGAAGCGTTTACCTGCCCAGAGACCGAAGGAAACGGCAGGATTAAAATGTCCCCCCGAAATATGCCCTAAAGCGTAGGCAAGGGTAAGGACCGTTAAACCGAAGGCAAGGGAGACACCCACAAAAGAAATCCCCACATGGATATTAAAATCAGCACCATCTACGATACTCTTGGCTTTACCCGCAAATACTGCCGCTAAAACGGCACTACCGCAACCGCCGAGAACGAGCCAAAACGTCCCGATGAACTCTGCTAGATACTTTTTCATCTCTATATCAAGGTTGAAACATTTTACTTTCAAGTTATTTCCCATCAAACCGGATTAAACTGTTATGAGATATTAAAAAATAGTTATTTTTTTATCTTCAATTTAGCAGTCTTCACGGGAAACCTATCAGCTTTTTAGAGGTATAATACTAAAAAAAACAGTAATTTCTGCTAATTTCACACTTTCTTTAGATTTATCTTCTATCTTGATGTCTGAGGGGTTTTGGCAGTGGTTGACCCTTTCCGCCGAGTGCTAATTATGAGATGATCGATGCAGGAAGAAAAGGCGATATTTAATATCAACAATAATTAGGGCTTGCTGAATAAATCTAAAAACCTTGTTGGGTAAGACTGTTAGACCTTTTGTCAATCAAAAAGTACTGGATAGGGGAGTGATCGGGGGGAAATTTAAGCACTTTTTCCCTGAAAATTAGGTAGTTGACCACC
>NZ_JADBSA010000227.1:0-3473 GCF_020246945.1 Microcystis sp. M113S1
ATCGTTTCTTTAACGGTTTTGGGGCGTTGATCTTTTCCCCTGTGTCTAATGTGGCAAAAGTAGCAATCCCTAGTCAGTAATCAGTAATCAGTAACCAGTAATCAGTGAAAAGAAAGCTCCGAACTTGCCACTTGATACTACGGGAGCAAGTCAGTTTTGTCAGAACATAAATACTATTCAATAGCTAAAGACTGTTATTTAGGTAAGCACAGCGGTGTTTAAGCACTTGAGGGATATTTTCTTCATTCCACTGGGCTCCAGAAATTTTCAGTCGTCGGTCAATCTGTTTAACCGTGGATTCAACGGCTCCCGAAGCAATAGAGCAAATCTCTTCTTGTTGATAGTAATTATAATTAACAATTCGATGACGATGAATCTCTAAATAACGACAGAAATTTTCAGCTCGTTCGTTTTTTAAAGGAGAGATTAATGCTATTGTTTCCTCAATTTTGCCCTGCCATAATAAACTTTCTGCTTTTTTCAATCTCTTCACTGAACCGCCGACTTTATGAAGATTTTCTACCAAATGAAACCAGTCAAGTATTTCTCTTTTTTCTCCTGGACAATCCCAGTTTTTCACAATTTTCCAAATACCGGGATGTCCGTCTCCCAAACAGGTAAGGGGGTCAGATAAAGGTTGTTGATTAACCCAATATATTAACGATTCATTCTCTCCAAACCAAGCTTTTCTTAGGAAAGTATCAACACAGATTGCTTGATAATCTTTCCAGATACAAGCCTCTCCCTTAGTTTCGGTTCTTAAGCGCACTTTTCCTCCATCTAGACTAATTTCTTGAACGGGGTTTCCTGATTCTTCTTCGGCAAATTGGTGGCGATGGACTAATCGTTGTTGAGTCCTAGCCGAGACCTTCATCCCTGTATAAAATTGAATATCTCTGGCGGCATTTTCATAAGAAACATTGGCACTAGCTCTTAAACAACAGCGTTCTAAGTAAGGACTAATTTGGTTATTACGAGGAATATTTAAACGGATTGCTTGTTTTTCTGTCAGGCATAATTCTCCGATGATGCTTTTTATTTTTCTCGGTCTCCCGGCTTGAGTTCCTGTCGTTTTTGTGACAAAAAAAATCCTAGTTTCGGAGTTATATATTTTAAGGTCTGTTCTCTTATTGTCGTCTCTATTCCCTCTAAAGTTTGGATTTTTTCAGCCTCAGCTTCCTGATGAAGAATCTTGGCTATCGCTTGAATATGTTGGTTAAGTTCTTGTTGTTGCTCTGGAGTCATTTTTGTCTTTTCCCCACTCTTTTCTCTATCCCATACCCAATTGATGCTTTTGTCAAGTAGTTTATTTGTTCTTCAGCTTTGACTTGCTCCCGATGTTGAGTATCTACGACACCATCAAGAATGGCAACAGTAATCTCTGGGGAACCCTGGGTTAGTTTGTGTAATGCTTGCAATCCTGGAATCATAATTCTTATTCTGATATTTTTTTGCCAAAAGATTTATGTTGGATTGTAGCTATTCCCAATTGTACAACTTCTAAAACCCTGGCTAAATTACCCGCTAATAAAGCATCTCTACCTAACCATAATCCAGGAAATATTTGAGAACATAATATTCCTTCTGCATTAGGTTCAAGTGTAACATATTTTTCGTCATTTAAGACAAACCAATCAAATTCTTCATCCAATACTCGCCAGACTAAATATTCTTGCACTTGATGGCAGCGATAAACCTCAAGCTTTTGATGCAAGTCAAGGGAGACGGTACTAGCAGCAATTTCCACGATTAATTCTGGCGCACCTTCGACATAGCCATCCGCACTAATAGTTGATTGTCCACCATTTTTAATTCTCAGCAGTGCATCGGGTTGAGGTTCATTATCAGCATCAAGGCGCACGGTACAATTGTCGCCTAATTCAATTCCTGGCGTACTTGACCAATAGTTACCTAACCAAGTGATAATACGAGCGTGAGGGTTGCCATGATTAGTAATTCTTAAGGGAGAAGCCATCAGATGAACAATTCCTTCAATGAGTTCGGCTTTTTTCAGATTTGGCATAGCATTATATCTACGCTCAAATTCACAACGAGTGAGGTTGTCGCCATTTTCTAATAGTGGAATTGCTTGAGGAGATTTTGCTACAGTGGCTATCATCTTAGTATTTCCTACTTGTCAATACATTGGTAATTTTAAGGTGAATCCAGGTAAAATTTCTTCTCCTGATAATGTTGCTGGTAATTCAATAATTTCTACAGATTGATTGGGGCGATAGATTTCTAACCTTTGGTTGGCAGGATCAATTAGCCACCCTAATTTTACACCATTTTCTCGATATTCTTGCATTTTTTCTTGTAGATATTTTAAGGGGTCGGTACGCGATCGCAATTCTATCACAAAATCTGGGCAAATTCTGGCAAATTTTTCTTGTTCTTCTATGGGTAAAGCGTGCCAGCGTTCATTGGCAATCCAAGCAACATCAGGAGAACGTTTCGCGCCATTGGGCAAGGTAAAGATAGTAGAAGAACTAAAAACTTTACCGAGTTGAGTTTGCCGATTCCAAATCACTAAATCAGCATTTAATTCTGATTCTCGATTGCCACTAATGGCTCCGATGGGAGGCATAATGATTAATTCTCCTTGGGCAGTTTGTTCGAGTCGCCAATCGTCATTAGCACAGCACAGTTGATAAAACTGTTCGTCACTTAAATTGGTGGTTTTCAGGTTTAAGATAATAGGTTCGGTGGTAATCATTATACTTTATTTTTAAAGTCAATATTTTTAGTTCTTGTTTTAGATTGATTGTCAGTTAATAGGTTTGATTGGGCAACCAAGAACGATCAAGTAATTGTTCTAGGGAATAGGGGCATTCAGTAGGAAAAGTTACTAAATTAGTTGTTTTAATTTTAACAAAACCTAGCGCATCTTGATAGATAGAGGTTAATTCATCTTTTAAATACTTGCGGAGATTAGTCGTGATTGTTCGTCTCAGTTGAGTACGAAAGTTATAGATTTCTTCTTGCCGGTGAACAGCATTATATTCGGCTTCAGTTGTCCAATATTGCAGTAACAGTAAATGACGAATAATTTGCTCTAACAGACTAGCGACAGCATTTTTCTTCTCTCTACCCAAATCCTCTAACTCCTCAATTAAATTATCTAAATCTAGCTGTTGGAATTGATGATTTTTAAGTAAGTTAATAGTTTGTTCCAGCCATTCATCATCATCAACGTCATAGAGTTGTTTTAATTCATTTACTTCTATCATCAACATAAAACTTACTCCATCTTGAAGGATTTGTAATAATAAAGCCGAATATTCTCAATTCTCGTTTTTTCTAATTCTTTTTGAGTAGTACCTACCCACATAGGCTCTTCGTTACCCTTTATGCTAAATCAACAGACAAGATGCCAAGACAACATACTTCTAACCCAAAAATTCCGAAAGTTTCTAAAGCCATAGCCTCTCCGTTTTATTAGTTTAAGTTTATTGTTGATTCCCTCGACCACC
>NZ_JADBSA010000228.1:0-11423 GCF_020246945.1 Microcystis sp. M113S1
TGGTCAACTACCTAATTTTCAGGGAAAAAGTACCTGAATTTTCCCCCTGATCACTCCCATGCCTGGTACTTTTTGATTGACAAAAAGTCTAAAAGTCTTACCCAACAAGGTTTTTAGATTTATTCAGCAAACCCTAGTTAGGGGTGTTTCTTGACGTTGGACGGCATGAATTGTCGGACAATGGGGGAAAGCATAATAATCGGGGTCGGCGGCCTTTCCCCAAGGAAAGTCATCGGCATTTTGATCAAGCCATTCCATCCCCTCCTTGAGACTTAATCCCCGGTAATCGGTTTCCTGTTGACCTTGGGCCGCTTTTAAGTCCCGAAAATTAATGATGCCAGAGGTTGAACGAGAGTTAAAAAGGGTTTGCAGGATGCGAGGGAAAGTTTTCAAAGGCTTTCCTATGGCTTGCCGGACTTTTCGGGTTTAACCTCCGTCACACGCCAACTGAGTTTTAAATTCATCCAGAAGTTCCAAACGGTAACTATAGCGATCGCTATTAAGTTAGCAATATAGCGATTAATATCTAAGACATTGAAGAAAAAGTTTAAGAGCAGGACGTTGAGGATCAAACCGGCCAAACAAATAAGATTAAATTTAAGAAAACGTTTGAAACGCTGCTGCCACTGATTTTGGCCAGTGGACAAATCGCCAAAAGTCCAGCGATCGTTCCAGAGAAAATTATTAATAATGGCCACCTCGGCGGCGATAATCTTACTGCGAGTTACTCCCCAAGCGAGGGTGGTGGGATCGCTGAGGAGATAAAAGATAGCCATATCGACGAATACGCCACTAAACCCGACTAAACTAAAGCGAAGAAAGCGATCGAGGGGGAATTGCCAACGTCTTTTCAGACGACCAACGCGACCACGAGAACGTAATTTCAGCAGATGCAGGATATATTCGATGTATTGTTGCCAGGTGACTTTGCTTTCACCGTCTTGACGCTCTTGGAAAACGTAACCCACTTCGGCGATCTCGTCAATATTGCCGCGGCCGATAACTTCGAGGAGAATTTTATAGCCCATCGGGTTTAAGATCGGGCCAGCGATCGCTTGTCGATTAACCATGAAATAGCCACTCATCGGATCCGATACCCGTCCCACCACGTTAGGCAGAATGACTAATCCCAACAGCTGCGCCCCCCGGGAGAGGAAGCGTCGAGTTAGACTCCATTCGCTGACTCCACCCCCTTCCACATGGCGACTAGCCAGGGCGAGATCGGCTCCGGCTCTGGTTTGCTCGAATAATTTTAATAACACTTCCGGGGGATGTTGTAAATCGGCATCGATTACCCCAAGGATGTCGCCCCGTGCCACTTGCCACCCCCGTACCACTGCCGAGGATAGGCCTTTTTCTCCCTCCCGGCGCAGCACTCGCAGCTGGGGATATTCAGGGATTAAAGACGCGGCGACTTCCCAAGTGCGATCGGGACTATTATCATCGACAACGATCAGTTCGTAATCGTTGGGCAGGGCTTCGTCGAGTATTTGACTGAGAATGTTGACTAATTGAACGATATTTTGCCGTTCATTATAGGTGGGAATGACTAGAGACAGGCTGAGAGGATAATTTTTTTCTTCTTCTAGGTTGCCGTCGTCCGGGGGAGGAGGAGATAAAGGTACCTGTAGATCTCCTGTGGGGGGAGTTAAGAAAAGATGAGACTGCTGTATCTTCATGAAAAATTTGACCTCACTCGCGGTTGATTTAGCTACAGACGCACTGACAACAGCAGAAGATTCTGAATACTTTTGGCCCTTTGGAACCTAACCTATTGAACCATACCTTTGTCGTCTCTTGGGCGCACACAAGCATTGATTAACCGGTACTATCGGCCATGACTCGTAAACCCAAGACACTGTGGTGTTGATCGGGAAGGCAAAAGGTGCGATTGGCACTGCGTAGGTGCCTAGCTTCATCCCCCCAACTGCCCCCTCGCACTAAACGGGCGGAACGATAACGGGGCTGCAAGCGATTATCCCTGTCTAACCAAGCACTACCATCCAGGGGCGGGGTTCCCTCGTAATTCCGGTGCCAGCTATCGGCGCACCATTCGCCCACGTTGCCGTGCATATCGTAGAGACCGAAATTATTGGGGGCGAAACTGCCCACCGGGGTAGTCCTGGCCAGATAGGCGCTGGCTGGTTCTTCCGCGTAGGGATCATAGACGGCAAAGTAATTGGCGCGCTCGCTGGTGAGGGTTTCCCCGCAGTAAAAGGGGGTGGTTGTACCGGCGCGACAGGCGTATTCCCAGCGTGATTCACTCGCTAGTCGGTAATCTTTGCCGGTGGAGCGGGAGAGTCGTTGACAAAATTCGATCGCCTCGTACCAGGAGACTCTCTCTACGGGTAAGTTATCGCCTTGGAAAAAGGAGGGCGCCGGGTTGAGTTCGAGATTAATTTTGGGCAGTTGGGCGATCGCTCGCCACTGTGCTTGGGTGATCGGGTATTTGCTCAGAAAAAAGGCCGCCGTCGTCAGGGAATTTTCTGGTTTTTCACTGCTAGTACGATCGCCTCTTTCCTCATTTTTTGAGCCTCGTAGAAAACTGCCCCCCGGAATAGCCACCATCTCTAGTTCGCTGCCGTTGCCTAGGGGTTCGCTCCAGGAGCGAGCGCTACCCTGACGGCGATCGATAATTTGCCCTTGACGATCAACGGTGACTGTTTCAAAGCTATATTCTGTCAACTGGAGATTTTGCGGATCCACCGGGCGAATTTGCCGCAAAAATTCTTCTATTTCCTCTATATTCTTGGCACTAGCCTGGTTTTGGTCGGCAGAGTAACTGAGCCGAGAGGAGAGAAGGGTAGTTAGTCCGGCACTTCCTCCGGCTAGGGCTGCTAATTTCAGCAAGCTACGTCGGTTTAAGAGGGGATTAGGGCTATAGTTCATATTTTTAGGAGACTGGTCTGATATTTAGGCATTTCTAATCTTGATAGAAACGACTTTTTACTAAACAATAGGCTCTTTCATCGCCGTCACGACTGGCGGGATCGGAGTTTTCGGTATTACCTACTGTTATATAATCGCAAATTTCCCAGCCAGTTCGCTGTAAAATTCGGCGTAACCCGGCATTAGAAAAAATCCAATAGTTAGTAGAATCATTATTTGCTTCTAGTTCATCGAGTAAATAGGCTAGAGGAATCGCGGAAAGATCGACTCGATTAGCGGCATTACTCACCGTATTAAACTTAGTGACGCGGGTGCTAATCAGGCAATAATTGGCAGATTTCGCTAGGGTTTCGAGGGCATAGTAGGGATTTTTGAGATGGTATAAAATTCCTAAGAAGATGACTAAACTATAGCTTTTTTCGGGAAGCAGAAACTGGGAATCTAAGTTAACATCATGAATCTCCACAGAGGAAGAAAGAGCGGTTTTAAGCAGTTTAACCCCTTGCATAAGATTAAAGTTAGTAGGAGCGTAGTCCACTACCTGCACTTTACAGCCCAAAGATTCCAGAAAAAACGCCAGATCCCCATCGGCACAACCAATATCAACAATCGGTTTTTCCGAGATTAATTCCAGTAGAAAACGGTTTTTACCCGTTAATAGTAATTCGAGAATCTCGAAGCAGGTTAAAGTGTTGTAAGGATACCAGCCAAAATTGTCGGGAGCCAGTTTTTCTTTTTCGGCATCTAATTGGACTCGAAACTGGCGGGCTTTATTTTTGATCACGCTAATATCGAGAAGTTTCGGACTAATTTCTTGCAGTTCGGGAATGGTTAAGGATAACTGACCTAATCTTTCATAAATAGCGTTTTTTTCCCGAATCATTTCTTGTTTTTCTTGATTCAAACTCTTCAGATGATCTTTGAGAGAATCTCGTTCTTCAATTAAAGTCTCTCGTTCATCAACTAAGCGAGGATATTTCCAGAACTTAAGATATTTCTTGATTTTCATCTATCAATAGGGAGGAATTAATTTTACTAAGTTAGTCTAGGGAGGTCTGGCTGTTGGATATTTTTGCCGAAACCACCCTAATAATACCCTCGATCGGGATCATTTGTCAAGATATTTACCAAAATTTTTGAGTTTTAAAGTCAGCTTATTATTGGCTTTTATCAAAATTAAGCTGAGAATTTTTGCAGATGATTTATTTTTAAGGATTATAGATTTGGGGTAACTTCCTTAGAGAAAAATTGACCTCCTGACTCCTCTAATTCTACCCGTTACTAATGATTAGTGGCGATAATTTTAAAATATTTGGAGAAATCTCGACAATGGGGACAGTATTCAATCAAAACAGTGAATGTTAGGGAAATTAACCAGATATAGAAAGAGCTAGTATAGGTGTTTAGACCGTGGAGCGATCGAGTTCCGTGGTGGAGAATTTCCCGGGCATTCAGTCCAAACCAAGCCTCTTCTCCGTGCAATCCGGGGAAAGAGGAGAGGTTGACGAGCATAACAAAAAGTATGTAGATTAAAATTAGAAACATTAGGTAAATTAGCCAGATTTTAACTTTTTTCATGATCGAAGTTATCTCGCTTACATAATTAACTTTTTTTCGGCTTTTTAGACTTATTTTTGACAAATTCTGCAAGTTTGTCAAAAGATATATTATCTTACTCGCCAGCTTCTTTGAGATACTGATTGATATGATAATTCGGGTTAACTTGACAAGAATTCGAGCGCCTGTAAACGCAAGTTCCGTTAAAGCATTTCTCCCGTTGATAATCTCCGACCGCGGCAGTGTCTTGGTTAAACAATAGATAATTAAAATAAGGTTGTAGTTCCTCGAAATTTTGGTTATCTTTGAGGAAATAAATCGGCACATCTTGGTGTAAGTAGGCGTATCCCCCTGTATATTGCCACGCCAATCCTTTTACTCCTAAACCGCAGAGTTTTTTCTCGCTACTTAAATACTCGTATGCTTGTAATTGTCCGCCGTGGGTTTGCCAGTGAGTGTAGCCCGGTTTTTGCCAAGGTGGTCCGAAATTAAAAGTCTGGTCGGTATTAAAACGCCCCGCCAACAACCAGGATAGAAAAGCCCAAAGAAGTAAACTACTAAAAATAACGATAGTTTTGCCGGCGAGGGAACCTCGCATTAACGATAAACGCGAGACGAGAGTGGCGGTTCCCAAACCGGCGAGAATAATAATTAGTGGTAGGGCAGGGAAGATATAGCGATATTCTTTGTGACCTAAAAAGCTGTGAGAGAGGATAATAACTAGGGACAGAAGGGCGAGAATCCAGTGACGACGAGCAGCGATTGCACAGAAGAAGAGGATCGGAAACAGCCACCAAGACCAATTGAGGGCTAACCAAGTAAAATATTGCTGCCAAGGAGATACGCCAAAACTATTAAATTTTCCTTCAAAAATATTAATCCAGATCAGTTTCCAAATCGATTGGAAGGGGGTGGACCAAGTGAAAGCGTCTAAAGCACCCCCCAGCAAAACCGGACCGATAAAACCGAGGGCAAGGGGCGGTAATTGTTGAAATTTTTTTTGTCTAACTTGATAAATGAGGGCGATGGCGATGGCAGGCAGTAAATGAAATCGAAGATAGGTGGTCAATCCGTAGAAAAACCCTGTCCAATACAGTCGCTGACGAGAGGGGGGATTTTTGCCGTAACATCCTAAATAAACGCCGACTAGCAGGGAATAAGCGGCCATAACTTCGGTGAAGGCTTTCGGGGCAAAATAAATAAATTCAAACCAAATCGCACAAATACTGCCGGTTAGGATAGCGCCGGCCAAACCGATGCTTTCGTAGGCGATCGAGAATCCGATCCAAACGGGGATTAAAGATAGTAAACTGAGGAAAATCTTGATGCTGGCCAGATAGCCACTGGCTCCTTCCGAAAAACCAGCAGTTAGCTTCATAATTCCGCCAAGAATCCCCGGAAATAACCAAGAACGAATCCCGTCCCGAAAATCCCAAGGTATCATCCCATTGCCAAAAGCTAGTCGATGACCCTGTTCTAAGGTCTGAAAAATTTCATCCGGCCAGAGAATATTAGGATAAGAGAAAGCGGCATTTAGACGCAGGAAAAGAGCAAAAATAAGGATTAATAACAACCAAACTCTAGAATAATTTAACTGACGAATCATGTTGGCAACTAAGGACAAGATGTTTGTTTTAGGGGAAAATATAGGGATTTTTAACGGGGTAATTGTTGTTACTCGGCTATTAAGCTAATGTTTTTTAGCATATTGCTGATGGTAATGTCAATCTCTTAAGTTATAGTTTAGTAGGGAGAAACTGGGGAACTTTTCTGCCAGAAATGAGTCCCTTGTCTGGAGTTGGCTATAAAGATGAGTTTACCATTTGATGTCCCTGAGAATTTACGAAGGAGAAATTATCGAGATGACTTAACCTCGATAATCAGGTATTTAATCGATCTGGGTTTGTCAAAAAATTTAACCGTCAAACCATGTTACAATAGCACGGGTTCACCCCAAAAGATAAATAGCGAGCCAATTTCAGAATAATGCTGCAGCGAGATTTTATATTTAAGAATTTTGAAAAGTTTGATTACCGTCTATTTCTGGGTGTATTAATTACGGTCTTGGGATTTATCTTAAGATATTATCAGTACGATTCCTTGCCTCCCTATAACTGGACTCAAGATGAATTTGCCTTTGCTTGGAGTGGCATAAGTTTGATTCAAGAGGGAGTTCCTACCAGTTGGTCTTTCCTCAGTCCCACGGATGATTTTCTGGTGACAGTTTGGGAAAAAACTGCCGTTCGTTATCGTTTTGTTACCCCTTGGTTTGATCATCCTCCCTTGTTTGGATTAATTGTGGGTATGACGGCTATTTTATCGGGAGCAAAGGAATTTTTTGACTGTAGTTTAACAGTAATTAGAATTCCTTCTTTAGTTTTTGGCACTCTCTCTATTTTCTTACTTTATTTATTAGCTTTACGTTTGACTAATACTGGTGTGGCGATTATAACTTCTTTAATTTTTGCCACTAACCCCAATACGGTTTTTTTATCTCGTTTAGCAGTTAGTGAAAATTTATTATTATGTCTAAGTTTAGCGGTAGCACTTTTATTCCTTCAGTACGGTGAAAAGTCTCAAAAAAAGTATCTATACTTGGCTATATTTCTAGGTGGTTTAGCACCTTTAGTTAAGGTGACAGGATTATATATCCTCGCTTCTCTAGTTGCTTTACTATTATTCCAAAAAAATTGGCTAGATAGCTTAATCGCTTCTCTGACGGCAGTTTTATCCTTAGGTTTATATTACCTTTATGGTTGGTTTTATGATTTTAGTTGGTTTTTAACCACCCTTCAAGAACATAAAAATCGCTTTACGGATTTTGCTATGTTAAAAAATCTAGTTCTACCCACAGTTTTTTTTGAGGATGGTTGGTTGATTTTTAGTTGGATAACTTTACTGCTTGTTGCTAGATTTCCTTTAAAAATATCTAAAATACGATTAGTTACTTTTCCTATATTAATCTATACAATTCTTCTTATTTTTTCTGGCGCTCAAAGTCATTACTACGCTTGGTATGTAATTCCTTACTATGGATTTCTCTTTCTAGTGCTTGGTATATTCTTAGACGATTTTCGTAAGAACCCTGATTTTATCGGTGCTGCCACTATTTTTATTTTTATTGTCGTTTGGTCGGTGAATTTAAATATTAAGGATTGGGTTTTGAGTTCCCCTTACGGTAGATATTACTTTATTATCGGAACGGCAATCACTTTGGGGGGATTTTTCTTTAATGATTTAACCGAGAAAAAATCGGAAATTTTAACTAATTTTGTCAAGATAATCATGCTTATTGTCTTTTTGGGATTGTTACTAGGTAATCTTAATCTCATCCTTAACTATAAATTGCCAAGTTAAGCTAGTAAAACTAAACAAATAAATCTTAATTTTCTAATTATGAAAATCCTCAAACGTTTTCCAAGTTCTCATCCCTTATTTTGGGCAATTATCTACTTTATTGCTTTGGGAATTATCTCGGTTATTTTAGGTCAAGATGTTAGTTGGGATTTACGCAATTATCATTTCTATAATCCCTATATGTTATTGACAGGAAGGTTTAAGTATGATGTCCTACCCGCGCAGATACAAACTTTTTTTAATCCCCTGATTGATGTTCCCTTTTTCGTCGCTGTTTATTATCTGAAACTGCCTCCGATTGTCGTGGGTTTTTTAATGGGAGGATTTCACGGGTTAAATCAATGGTTAGTTCACCTAATTACCTATCATTCCCTAGATAAAGTTTCCGAAAGATACAAAATAACTCTAAGCATAGCGGCAGCGATTACCAGTATTTTTGGGGCAGCCTATATCTCGGAGTTAGGAACCAGTATTGGTGATAATACCACCAGTGTTTTTGTTTTGGCAGGATTATTTTTTATAGTTAGTAGTTTAGGGAAAAATCTGCCAATTCCCACTAAAAATATTCTTTTAGCTGGATTCTTATTAGGATTAGCAACGGGGTTTAAATTAACCAATGCTTTATATAGTATTAGCTTTGTGGTAGCCATTAATTTTTTACCTAATTCTTGGTCAGAAAAGTTACGCAATTTAATTCTATCAATTCTTTCAATGGCCGTGGGTTTTAGTCTCACTGCCGGTTATTGGATAATCTTAATGTGGACAAAGTTTGCTAATCCTCTTTTTCCCTTCTATAATAAAATCTTTCAATCTCCTTATATTGAAACCGACTACAATTTTAAAGGGATACAATATTTACCTAAAGATATCTGGCAATGGTTGTTTTATCCTGTTTATTTTATCCAGAGACAAACTCTTGTATCTGAGGTTCCTTTCCAAGATAGCCGATTAGCTATAACCTATTTATTGATAATTTTACTAATAGTAGTGATTATTTTTCGTGCTATTTCTAAGCGCAATCTATCTTCTGAACCTGACTTAACCCACGGTGCAGTTTTAGGGTTTTTACTGCCTTTTTATCTGACCGCTTACTCTATTTGGTTAGTGGGATTTTCTATCTATCGTTATCTGATGCCATTAGAATTAATCAGTCCCACTTTAATTATTTTGATTATTGCCTATCTTTATCCTCGCAGGAAACCATTATTAATCATAAATTTGCTAATATTTTCCTTAATTGTCACTACGGTTAAACCGATGGATTGGTGGAGAATGGGATGGTCAGATAATTATTTTGGTATCGATAGTCAAGCATTAAAACCCTACGAAAATTCCACGATTGTTATCTGGGGAGATGAAGGAACATCTTTTATCGTTCCTTATTTTCCTGCTTCCACTCGTTTTGTGAGACTCAAAGGCAATACTGGAGTCAGTGAGGGAACTTTAATGCGAAAAAATGCCGAGACATCTATTGCTAATACTCCCCTAGAATCTCTCTACATTCTCCAGACGGACTTTAATAAAAAATCCCCTGATATAGTGGAGGATTTAGCCAAGGAAAATCTCGTTATTGACTTCCAAAGTTGTCAACACTTTCCCACCAAAATCGAAAAATTTAATCTCTGTCGTCTTCGGAAAAAGTAATTAGCACGGGAAAGCTATGCTCTAACAATTGTTAATTGCCAGTGACTCCTACCTTTTATCTGTAATGATTTATATATTGACCGTTAACTACAATTGCGCGGAATTAATTAAGCGTTTAATCGCTTCCCTCAACGATGACTTATCTGCTACTCTCATCATTGTTAACAATTCCATTGAAGATAAAAATATCCAATCTTTAGCAGCTGAAAGAGTCAAGATTATTGAAGCGGGGGAAAATTTAGGATTTGGGAAAGGATGTAATCTGGGACTTGATTGGATTTATCAACAAGACAGAGAAGCTATCGTTTGGTTAGTTAATCCCGACGCTTACTTATTACCGGACTCTCTGGAGAAAGCAAGCAAATTTTTTCAGCAATATCCGGAAGTTGCCATCGCCGGTACAGAAATTTACGAACCGGATGGTAAAATCTGGTTTGGTTGGGGAAAATTTAATGCCAAAATCGGCACAATTAACGTAGTAGAGGAATCCTTAGACTATCGAGATAAACCCTATCTAATTCCCGACTGGGTGACGGGATGCAGTTTATTAATTAATTTCTGGAATTTTTCCACTTGTCCCCATTTCGATACCGATTACTTTCTCTACTACGAAGACTTTGATTTTTCCCGAAGATACGCAAATCAAGGCTATTTAGTTGTTGTTACCAATCAGATTAAAATCATTCATGAACCATCTTCTATCACCCGTCGCTATGGTTATCTAAGACTAACTCATAATATCTATAGTTATCTTCTCAGTCTCGAAAAACATACGACTTTAACTATCCTTGTTTATCGCTTGCTGCGGATGAGTTTTATGTCTGTACTGATCCTTCCCATTAAACCGAAATTCTCCCTAGCCAAGCTGCAAGGAATTCAACTCTATTGTCAAAGAATTATCACTAAACTGCGTCTAGGTTGAAACCCTTAGTTTTGCGGCTTCAGGCATTATTCTTACTAAATCCTGTTGAAAAGCTATAGGAGAGCGGGGAGCGGCGAGTAGTGGTGATGGTGAGCTATCTTGCTGGTCTAGTCTGACAGGTCTAATGACCCGAAAAATAAGGAAGAGTGAGCGATTCATGTTAATTTTTATTAAGAAGCGATCTTTGATGAGAACAGACAACTATGAACTTCGAGATTCCCAGTGCCGTAAAAACTTGGTCACAATTTGGCCATCCCATTCTAATGTGGGTTTTATTAGGATTAACTATCTATGCCCTCTATTCGGGGCTACAATGGCGACGGACGCGGACAGCAGATAAAGACCTAAAAAAAGAATTATTGCCCAAGGATTTTCGCACTAAACACTATCAAATTGGCTCCCTAATCCTCGCTTTAATGGTGTTGGGGACGATCGGGGGTATGGCGGTGACTTATATTAATAACGGTAAATTATTTGTCAGTCCCCATCTGCTGGCGGGTTTAGGGATGGTGGGTTTAATCTCGATCAGCGCCGCTTTAGTACCTTTAATGCAAAAAGGCAATGAATTGGCCAGAATCACTCATATTACCCTTAATGCCGTCATTTTAGGTCTTTTTGGCTGGCAAGCCTTCACAGGAATGGATATAGTCCAGCGTATTCTCAGCAAAATGTAAGAAACTTTGAAAATATAGGATGCGTATGATGACGCATCCAACCCTAAAAAGTGCTTTCAAAGTTATAGCGTTTCCTGTTAACAAAAGGTACATTCTCAATCCTGAAAAGCTTAATCAGCAAAGGTTAAACTGTACCTCACAGATACGAGAACCGCTATAATTAGGGTTGGCTGAATAAGTCTGTTGGTGGGGTTAGGAGTCTCCGAGTCGGTCGTCGGTCGGGGAAGTCAGAATAACACATTGACATCCTCACCGCCGTAAACGGACGGTGATTCCCAAACCTCACGATTTAGGTTTCTGCTTCTTTCCCTTGCGGGGTTTCGCACCTGCCTTAACAGAGTAAATCTGTTCTGGTCTTATGGTCGCTCTACAGACTGACA
>NZ_JADBSA010000229.1:0-3954 GCF_020246945.1 Microcystis sp. M113S1
CGAAGGTTACATGATATCAGCCAGACTTGGAAACTATCTCATCAAATTAGTCCCCCCATAGAACCTCCTTGAGCCATCTTGCACACTTTTCTCTTTTTGTCAAATTTTATGTTAAGAAAGATGTGACTAATGGATAGCTTCAATTAAGGCTAATAGTGCCATCATTTGTTCCATCGGGTGAGAACAAGCATGAAGCGCAAACCGACTATTAAATCGCTCGGCACCAGTGGTGGGTAAGCGGCTATGAGTGCCTTCATGAATTCCTACAGCCATGTCTAAATCCTCGCAGGCCGCCCAAAAGGGTTCATAGGCTAGATCGCTCAAAATTCTGCCTTTAACGGGGTTAGGCCGCAAAAAAACCGCCTTCCAGCCCAAGTTTGCGCTGCGGTGTAGCTCTTTGACCATGTCTTCGGGATCATGTTGATTGACTGCAGCGACTCCTTTCAGTCTAGCCGGGTCATAGCTACAATATTCTTCTGATAACCATCTATTATAGGCACGGACAAAAGCCCCCATCACTTCGGCGGGTAGGCTATCAATGGCAAATAACCATAGTCCGTAAGTAGGATAAATAAAGGCCCTATCTACCCCCATTTGTACCATTGCTTGAACATGGGACTCTGGGTTATAGCGATTGAGATAAGCGTGGGGATGAGCTTGCATCATCTGCTTATTCCCTTCTTTTTGGACTTGTGGGGAGATTTTTTGACTAATCGGTTCTCCTTTGATTTTCATGTCAGCAGAAGGAGCAAATTCCCTAAATTTAGGTTCTAGGTATTGGCCCCACATTGCGGGGGGTTCAATGACATGGGAATCAGCATCAATAATTTTGTACCCGTTGAGCATAGCGATTTTTCGGCAATTTTCTACCTAGATTATATTTGATCGGGAAAAAGCGATCGCTTTTTTATTCTTTCTTTTCGTCTCCTGGAACTCCATGGATTGATTGGGTTAAACTTGATACAGCACTTTATTAAACTTAACGAATGGAAGCGATTGAATTTAAGACGATTCTTCATCATGGTACAGTTGTCATTCCCCCTCAATATTCCTCTAAGTGCGAAGGTAAGGCGATTCGTGTGATATTTTGCGGGGTGAAGTCATTCCCTTGATTTCTGCTCGTCGTGCTACAAAACAAGAGAGAAAAACTTATGAGAAAGGAATATGATTTTTCTAAAGGAAAACGGGGGGCGCTCATTTCCTCTAAGGGAAAAACACGCATTACCATTTATCTAGATGATGAGATTCTAGCTTATTTTCGAGAACAGGCAGCAAACCGCAGGAATGGGCTATCAAACCCTAATTAATGAGGTTTTAAAACAATATATCCAATCTCCTAAGGAGCGATCGCTCACTCAGTCCGATTTACGCCGCATTCTTCGGGAAGAATTATCAGCCCTCCAATAATGTTGCTTGTAATGTTGCTTGTGATAGTTAAAAGTTAGGCGATCGCTGTGTTGTTCTGAGGAATAGCGATCGCTTTTTTGCTTCTTTTCATCCCCTGAAACCGCTATAAGTCAGATTTTAAAAGGGTTTTGAGGATTTTAGCCGCCCGATTAATTCATTAGTTCTACTTAAAAAATTAGGTTACTATACCATAAAGTGACCCTTTAAAGTTAAAAAAAATCTAATATTACAGGAAAAATTAGACCCGCTCAAAAAAATACCCTATCTGTAGGGGTACAAGGTTTGTAGTAACACCATCTGTAGAGTTTTTGCCCAATTCATCTAACATCCATACTTCAAAGATGCTACATCCGAGAGAGTGGGATATTTTTGGAGATTACGACTAAATAGCATCTGGTTTCATCTTTGAGGGCGATCGCATCTCTTGATTTTCTGAGAAAAGCGGGCGTTTTTTAGGCTTTCCTTGAATAAATCCAGCAATAAATCCCTGAAATCGCAACAAATCAGCATATAAAAGGGTTTTACTCATTCTAGTTAAGGTAAATCGGGTTTAATCTCTTAAATCTGTCTGATTAATTCATCTGTTCTACTTCAAGGTTTAGGGTATTATACCATAAAGTGACCCTTTAAATCTAATATAAATCTAATATAAATCTCATATAAAAGTTAATATTCTGCACCAAAAAACCTATTAGAAAAGTATTAGATTTATAGATTGCCATTACCCCAAATAAAACTTATTCTGGTATCAAAGGTGATTAAACAAATCACTTTTAGCCCAAAAGACAAGGCATTTTGCTTAAGGTACTTTTTGGGTCTTGCTAAGTCAAGGAAACCTAGAAATTTTATCTAACTGCAAGAAATCAGTTAGGCAATTAATAAAGGGGGACATAAATTCCCCTTTTTCCCAAAAAAGATTTGTCTTTAATCAAATCTTCAATCAACCAAAACAACATAGAAGAGGTAAAAACAATGGCAATTCAACCTAGCGAGTGTAGCATTTTTATTCAAATTTGGGTGGATACCAATGCTCTTCAATACGGCTCTACAAACGGTGTCTATCTAGTAGATAACAATTACAACAATGGCAGTTCAGAAGAAGGAACAACTTCTCTTGTAACTCATGCTACAACTAACAGCAAAATTTGTTGGACAATTCTAAATACTAACATTAACTCTGATGTTACACTTAGCATTGCCAATTTTTCAGGTGCAAGTGTTTTTGGATCGGGAGGTACACCGCAACCATATCAGCCTAATATTTGGACTGGGCAAGTACAAGCTAATGGAGAGGCTCAGTATTCAATAACCTTCAATACTGAACAAGGTCCAGACGTTACCACGACTGTTTGTCCAACTCTGTCAGTACACTCCTAAACATTCCGCATAGAATTTCAAAAACTTTAGGCATTCAATTCCAATCAACACAATTCAACTAGAGGGACAAACCATGATTACTTTATATCCAGATCGTACTGTTATTCGCGTGCCTGAGACAGCACTATTTAATCTTAATCCCGCAACGGCGATTACGATTGCTGTTGACACAGCCTATGTTGCTTCACAGCAAGGTCGAAATATCAGTCAAGGTATTTATATGATGGACAATATGGTGGGCAACGGTAGCACTGGGGAAGGAACACTAGAATTACATACTAAATGTCGTGTCGGTAGCTTAATCGGCTTTAACACAGTACCAATTAATGGTGAAGGAGTATCAGGAGATCAAGTCATTATTACTGGGTTTACAGTATCTAAGGGAAATGTTTTCACTGCTGCTGGTCAACCACGAAAACAACCCTCTCCTAATAAAGAACCTGATGGGAGCTATTGGATTGGGCAAGCATTCAATACAGGAACAGAAACCTATCAGATACAGATTAAAGTGACAGTGGGTCAACTTCAACCTGTTTCCTATCACATTAACTGGGATCCATTCATTACAGCCCAATAACTCAAGTGCGATCGCCCATTTTTCTAGATTAGTACGATCGCTTCTTCTTCTCGATTGGGTTGAGGCAACGAAACCCAACAATAATAAAGGTGTGTTACTGCGGTGACATACCTTTTATCTATCAGTCATCAGGAGAGCTTATTTGTTTTCTGCTTAGATCAATTAGAATTGAAAGATAGCCTCTAACCTGTGAGTAGTATCTGTGGTAAATTCTTCCAAGCGATCGCCAATCTCCCTCGACTTGCTAATCTCTGAAATAGAAGCAACCCCCAGAGAATATTGGACAGAACTACTAGAAACACTGCGCCAATTTCGACAAACAATTCCATCAACAACTTCAGCGATTATTAACCCAGAACAAGCTCAAAAAAATCAAGCAGCGATTAATCTTTTAGACTCTTGGTTAAGCGAAGATGAAGATGCTTCCGAACATCAACAAACTTGGGACTATTTAGGGTCTGCTGAAAAAGTTTTTCGGTGGGGGTTGGGGGTTGGGGGTTGGGGTGTGGGGTGTGGGGTTTTACCCATTTTCAGGTGGTCAATTACCTAATTTTCAGGGAAAAAGTCCCTGAATTTTCCCCCCAATCACTCCA
>NZ_JADBSA010000023.1:0-30705 GCF_020246945.1 Microcystis sp. M113S1
AAATGGTATTTTTATGAGCAAATCTTACAAGTACCTGTCTATGGAATTTTTCAGCCAAAAACAGGAGAATTAGATGTTTATTGTTTAGTGGCAGGAAAGTATGAGCAGCAGTTGCCAGATGAGAATAATCGTTACTGGATAGCAGAGATTAACTTATTTTTGGGAGTCTGGCAGGGAAAAAAAGCTGAAGTGACAGCCTATTGGTTGCGTTGGTGGGATAAGTCGGGAAATTTGTTATTATGGGGTAGTGAACGAGTCGCACAAATTGAATGTCAACTTGAACAGGAGCGAATTTTGCGGCAAAAATTAGTCGAAAAATTAAGAGAATTAGGCGTTAGTGATGATTTAGGTTTTTAAGGAGTTGAAATAAAATGGCTCAAGAAACCCTCGTAATTGGTGCTGACCCAGCAGAGATAAAGCTACCACCTACCCAGGATGAACTCCTTTCTGATGACGGTATTCCCATGGAAACCCAGCGACACGGACTGCAAATGCAGTTATTAGTCAGACCTCTCTCCCAGTGGTTAAAAACTCAAGGACGAGAAGCGTTTGTCGGGGGCAATATGTTCGTTTATTTTAGCCCCAATCAAGTGCGTAACGAGGATTATCGCGGACCTGATGTATTTGTGGTGTTGGACGTGCCTCGAAGAGAACGGAAAAGCTGGGTCGTCTGGGAAGAAGAAAAAGCTCCTGATGTGGTGATTGAGTTGCTTTCTGAAAGTACAGCCAAAAAAGATAAAGAAGGGAAAAAGCTGATCTATCAGAATCGTTTGCGGGTGACAGAATACTTTTGGTATGATCCCTTTGACCCAGAAGATTTAGCGGGACATCGCTTAGAAGGGGGCGTTTATAAATCTTTAAACCCAGATGCTCAAGGAGGGTTCAGCAGCGAAATCTTAGGTCTGGTGTTAGTGCGCTGGCAGGGAATTTATGGGGATGAACAGGAGCCAATTACTTGGCTGCGTTGGGCAACACCAGAGGGGCAATTGCTCCCCACCACAGAGGAGTTGGCAGAGCAGGAAAAGCAACGAGCCGAGCAGGAAAAACTACGAGCCGAGCAGGAAAAGCAACGAGCCGAGCAGGAAAAACTACGGGCTGAACGCTTGGCGGCAAAATTGCGATCGCTAGGAGTTGAAGTTGATGATAGTTTATTGTGATCCGTTATTGACCATAATGTCCATAGCTGGTGTAATATACCCTGATGACCAATCTTCTAACAAACGACTTAAATCATATTCTTGCCCATACTAAAACCCTGTGGGAAGAATTGCGGGGACAACGAATATTTATTACCGGAGGTACAGGCTTTTTTGGCTGTTGGTTATTAGAAAGTTTGATCTGGGCTAATGATCAGCTAGACTTAAAAGCATCGGCGGTTGTTTTAACCAGAAATCCTGATAGTTTCAGGCAAAAAGCTCCTCATTTAGCCAATCATCCCGCTATTCAATTCCATAGCGGTGATGTTAGGTCATTTGAGTTTCCTGAAGGGGAGTTTTCTCACATTATCCACGCTGCAACGGATGCAAGTTCTCTAGTGCATCAAGAAAATCGTCTTTTTGTGCTGGATACTACAGTAGAAGGAACCCGACGAGTGCTAGATTTTGCTAAAACTTGTGGCACCCAAAAATTGTTACTGACTAGCTCAGGGGCAGTTTATGGCAAACAACCCCCGGATATCAGTTATATTCCAGAAAGCTATCAAGGGGCACCGGATGTGAGTTCTCCTAACTCCGTTTATGGAGAAGGAAAACGGCTTGCAGAATTATTAAGTGTTGTGTATGCTAAGGAATATGGGATAGAGTCCAAAATTGCCCGGTGTTTTGCTTTTGTTGGTCCCTATTTACCTTTAGATGAATCTTTTGCCATTGGCAACTTTATCAAAGACATTTTGGAGGAAAAAACGATTCACATTAAAGGAGATGGGACTCCCTATCGTTCCTATTTATATGCTTCAGATTTGATGATTTGGTTATGGACTATATTATTTAAGGGTGAATCTTGTCGTCCTTATAATGTCGGTTCAAATGTGGAAATCAACATCAAAGACACGTCCCTAGCAGTGGCACAAATTGCTGGAAAACCTAATTCTGTAACGATTGCTCAAGAACCGGTTACCGGTCAAAAGACCCAAAGATATGTACCGGATACCCAAAGAGCTTTACAAGAATTAGGACTCAAGTCAACGGTTGATTTACCCACCGGGATTAAAAAAACCCTAGCATGGTATCAACAAAGACTAACAAAAACTGATGATGATCGAGGAGATTAACTCATGAAATTTCAAGGAAATGAACTCCGCCAAACCGTTCTGAGGATGGCTTTTGCTGGTTCAACCGTGCATATTGGCTGTGCCTTTTCTATTATCGATATTTTGGCTGTTCTCTATCGTTCTTACTTAAATCTAGGGAATGGTCAACCGGAGTCCCCCGGTAGAGATTATTTAATTCTCAGTAAAGGTCATGGAGTAATGGCTCAATATGCTTGTATGTATGAATTAGGCTGGCTAACAGATAAAGACATTGATAATTACTTTGGCAATGGTACAATTCTTAAGGGGTTATCTGATGCTCATGTGCCTGGTTTAGAAGTAACTTCAGGGTCTTTAGGTCATGGTTTATCTGTGGGGGTGGGGATAGCTTTAGCAAGTAAAATGAAAGAAACTGGACAGCGTTGTTTTGCCATTGTGGGGGATGGAGAAATTAATGAAGGTTCGATTTGGGAAGCCTTACTTTTTGCCTCTCATTTTCAACTGTCTAACTTGTTAGTCATTGTGGATGCTAATGGTTATCAAGCGATGGGTTCGACTCAAGAAGTTATGAATTTAGGTCAAATTGCCGATAAATTTAGGGCTTTTGGTTTTGACTGTCGAGAAGTGAATGGTCATGACGAAACAGCCTTAGATCAAACTTTGAAAGAATTATTAGAACTGTCTTCCCCTTGTCCTAAAGCTATTGTTGCTCACACGGTTAAAGGGAAAGGTGTTTCTTTCATGGAAGATAATAATGTTTGGCATTATAGCCGCTTAAATCGGGAGATTTATGCCCAAGCTCAAGCTGAATTAGAACCTCAAGTTTACAAGGACAAATTAAGTTTATGAGAAACGCTTTTTCAGATGCTTTAGTCAAATTTGCTTTAGGGGATGAGCGAGTTCTGTTATTAACCGGGGATCATGGTTATGCTTTATTCGATGATTTTCGTCAAGCTTGCCCTAAACAATATATCAATGCGGGGGTGGCCGAACAAAATATGGTAGGGGTGGCGGCAGGACTCGCTAAATCCGGGTTTTTCCCAGTAGTTTATGGTTTAAGTTCTTTTCTGCCGATAAGAGTTCTAGAACAAATTAAGTTAGATATTTGTTATGAACAATTAAAGGTTTTATTGATTGGAGATGGCGCTGGAGTGGTCTATAGTAGTCTGGGTTCTAGTCATCAGTCTACCGAAGATATTGCCGCTTTAAGGGCTTTACCTAATATCTCGATTCTCTCCCCGGCAGATGCCTCCGAAATGACTCAATGTATGAATTGGGCTTTTAACAGTGATAGACCAGTTTATTTACGCATGGGTAAGGCAGATTTAGGGGTAATTCATGAGACTTTACCTAATCTTGATACGGGTAAACTTTACCCCGTTAAACCAGGCACCGGCAACCTTGGATTTTTGGCGACAGGTTCGATGGTTAAAACTGCTCTAGAAGTAGCCCAAGAATGGGATAATAGTGGGGTGTGGAGTGTTCCTTTTATTAAGCCTCTTGATGTCCAACAAGTGAGAGAGATTTGTCAGCAATACCAAGCTATTGTGGTGATAGAAGAACATTCTATCTATGGGGGGTTGGGTTCTGCTATTTCTGAAATTGCCAGCACCTATCATCCCAGTTGGATTTGTCGCATTGGTATTGAAGATCGATTTTCTCAGTTTTGCGGAACTTATCAATATTTGATGCAAGAACATCGACTAGATGTTGCCTCAGTTAAGGAAAAAGTTAGAAATTTTATGTCACGATTGTAGAAAGTAGAAAAATGTATCTAATCCCAAAAAGCAAATTTGTTAGATTTTTGTTGGTTGGAGTAATTAATACCTTATTTGGTTATTCCGTCTTTGCCTTGATGATTTGTCTAGGATTAGATTATCGCTATTCCTTACTTATTGCTACTATTTGCGGAGTATTATTCAACTTTAAAACTATCGGGGGGATCGTTTTTAAAAATAAAGATAATCGACTACTAGCTCGCTTTCTTGGTGTTTATTTGGTGATTTATTTATTAAACGCTGAATCCTTACGAATTGTCAAGACGCTGGGAATTAATATGTTAGTGGCACAAGCTATCTTAGTTTTGCCTCTAGCAATTGTTTCCTACTTTTTCAATAAAACTTTTGTTTTTAGAGGGGATAGATAATGAAAAAAATTACGATTATGACTCCTTGTTATAATGAAGAAGGGAATGTTGAAGACCTTTACCTGCGAGTTAAAGAAGTCTTTAATCAGTTACCTAACTATGAGTATGAACATCTTTTTATCGATAACGCTTCCCAAGATAAAACTATAGATGAATTAAAAAAAATTGCTCAAAAAGACCCCAGGGTAAAGGTCATCGTTAACGCTAGAAATTTCGGTCCCGTTCGTTCTGGTTACTATGGTATTCTTCAGTGTTACGGAGATGCGGTTATTTTTATTGTAGCAGATCTGCAAGATCCTCCCGAATTAATCCCAGAATTTGTCAAGAAGTGGGAAGAAGGCTATAAAGTTGTTAAGGCGTTTAAAACTCCGATGAAAGAAGGAGCTTTTTTCTATTTTGCTAGACAAATTTTTTATTATTTAATGGACAATCTTTCAGATATAAAAGTTACTAGAAACTTTACAGGTTTCGGGTTATACGATCAGAAAGTCATCAATGTTCTACGAGAGATTAACGATCCCTATCCCTATTTTAGGGGACTCATCGAAGAGTTAGGTTTTGAAAGTTTCTCTTTTGAGTATCAACAACAACGGCGAAAACGGGGTATTAGTAGTTACAACTTCTATCGATACTATAGCGAGGCGATGCTGGGTATTACCAGTCACTCCCAAGTTCCCCTCAGACTGGCGACCATGTTAGGCTTTGCTTTGTCCCTCTTGAGTCTGGTAGTGGCGTTAGGTTATTTAATCGCCAAATTGTTGTTCTGGGATTATTTTCCTTTAGGAACCGCACCAATCATGGTCGGACTATTTTTACTCGCTTCTGTGCAACTATTTTTTATCGGCATTATCGGGGAATATATTGGCTTAATGCACATGAGAATTTTAAAAAGACCTTTAGTTGTGGAACGAGAACGGATTAACTTTGAGTGAGTTATCTTATGTAAGGACAATCAAATGATAAATAACCAAATTGATTTACGGTGGTGGCTACTGAGTAACTTGGCAAATGTTCAATCTTTGTCAATTATTTACAGAATATCGGTAATAGTCACTTTTATTATCTTCATTTCTTTCGCTTTTTCTCCTCTCATATTCCTGAGAACTCCCACGAGTAAGATTCAGAAGTTTTTATTGTCAAATCTAATATTTATTACATCTTTAGTGACTTTTATTTTAGCAGCACGCTGGCCAGGTTTCTTGCCACCAATGCTAAACCCCGATGAGGCACTATTTACCGCAGGTGCGCTCAAACTGTTGAAAGATCCAGTTTTCTGGCGTGCGGTAGATACAGGTTCATCTGGACCTCTCAATGTTTATCCTCTGACTCTACCAGCTTTTTTCGGGTTCAGAATTGAATATGCTAGTAGTCGAGTGATCGGCTTAATCATGATAATTGCTGCTATTGTTTGTCTTTATTATGCTTTATCCACTCTCTACGATAAGAGCCTTTCTCGCCTAGCAATAGTTCCCGTTGTTACAACTGTCGCCTTAATGACATTTTTTGACTATGTGCATTATACAAGTGAACATTTTTCGGTTGCAATATTAAGTGTGGCTTTGTTAATCGTTTGTAAATATTATTCTGGTAATTCATCTAATCCTAATCACCTGATATTTGCCTTGGGTTTTATCCTGGGAACTACTCCTTTTGCAAAAATTCAGTCAGTTCCTATAGCTTTCTCAATTGCTTGTATATTTTTGCACATCCTCTGGCTAAAAAGCAGAGCAAGAGGTCAATTTATCAGGAGTTTTGCTGCTTTCTTTCTTGGGGGAATGTTGTTCTCGGCTTTAGTCCTACTATATCTAACAATTTTCTCAATATATGATGCTTTCTGGAAATCTTATATACAACAGAATTTATTGATTTATTCTAGCCATGGTTTGATGGGAGACGTAAATCAACTAAGCTTTTTCGGAAAAATCAACATATTTCTTCGGATGTTAAGGGGAGTGCAAGATACACAGAGATTATTTTTATTAACAGCAATTGTCTTGATATTAGGAGTACCATTTTTAATAATAAAGCGTGTTTCCTTAAGCCAAAATAAAGAAAAGTCCAAGACATTTTGCTTTGTCTATTACAGTTTATTTATTTTGGTTGCATCGAGTTACTCAGTTATTAGACCAGGGAACGGGTTTACTCATTATTTGCTGTTTCTAATCATACCTAGTGGATTTCTCATCGGCGTTTTTATGGGTGAACTGGCACAAGTCTTACAAGTGTCAAAATTAACTCGTTCAAACTTAAAGTTCTCTCTCTTAACAGGTGTCATTTTGATTACAGTTGCTAGTAGTTTTTTAGAATTTGCCACAACGATAACATCAGATAATGTTTACCTTAATAATCGCAGAAGATTTGCTAAAAATTATCTTAGTCCGATTGCAGAAACTATTCTAAATTATGCTTCTCCTGGTGAATCTATGGCTGTCTGGGGATGGGCATCAGAGTTATATGTTGACACGGGACTGGTAACAGCGACAATAGATAGTGTTTCCCTTTGGCAAATCCTACCAGGTTCACTGCAAGAATATTTTCTGAAAAGATACGCAGACGATCTGATTAATTCTAATGCTAAGTTATTTGTTGATGCTGTAGCTCCAAGAATGTTTTTCTTTACCGATAGAGAAACTCAGGGACACGAATTTTTTCCTGAAATTGCTAGGGTTATCAATGAAAATTATCGGCTAGTTGATGAAGTTCAAGGAGTTCGTATTTATCTTAAAAAATAATCCTACGCTGTCTTACCTCTTGTTCTTGGTTAAACAACCACTGAAGTGGTTACTACTAACCTGGAAGCTTGTAAACCAGATTTGATGACCGAATAAATATAGAATCTTTTCGCTAATTGTCTTGGAGAGATGGGTTAGTTATAATGACAAGTCGAGGATTTTCTGACGGAACTCTACTGGATAGGATTTCATTCTTTGTGCAATTTTGCTATCGTTAACGTTATACTTCATGTTTATGAGAAAGGCTATAATTTAACGAATAATCTCTTTTAACCAAACGTTTACGGGTAATTAAAGGAGAGTTTACCAGTCATTAATCCTTGAACTCTAGGGTAGTAAAGGCATCTTCATCGCTACAGTATGAGTAACGCTACCTTTACAGAAAATTTTAACACTTTTACTGGTTCGGGATTCGCCCCGATTCCGAGTCTAGGTCAGCTAGATTCCGACCTTTGGATTATTTCCGGTCTTTCCGATGGCAGTATGACCTATGGGGACACCCGTACTTCTTCAGGAGATTTTGCCAGAGGACAGACATCTGACCGCGTCACCACTGGGGGAGTTTATGCTTTCAGCATCGCTTCGGGAAATAATGCTTTTGGGGTACAACCCACAGGAGATGATTTTACCCCTGGCGCTATCACCCTACGCTTACAGAATGTCACTAATAGCTTAGTGGATTCGATTACTCTTTCCTATATCATCCGTTTTCGCAACGACCAAAATCGGGCCAATTCTCTCAATTTTTCCTACTCTGGGGACGGAAATAGTTTTACTGCTGTTAGTAGTTTAGACTTTATCACCCCGGGTAATCTGGACAGTTCCGGTTGGCAGTCGGTAACTCGTTCTATTACCCTTTCTGGATTAAGTATCGCCGCTAATAGTAATTTTTTCCTGCGTTGGACAGGAGATGATGTTAGTGGTAGCGGTAATCGTGATGAATACGCAATTGATGATATTGCCGTGACTGGTTTAGCCGCTCCCGGTACAGTTGTTCCGCCCACTCCTACCCTCGTAAAAATCCATGAAATTCAAGGTACGGGTTTAGTCAGTCCAATTTTAAATCAATTGGTGACTGTAGAAGCGATCGTGGTGGGAGATTTCCAGGGTAATACGGGATTAAGTGGTTTTTATCTCCAGGAGGAAGATAGCGACAGCGATAGTAATCCTCTGACTTCGGAAGGTTTATTTATTTTTGAAGGCAATATCCCGATTATTAACGTTATTATCGGCGATAAAGTTAGGATTACAGGAACAGTTAGTGAATTTGGTAACGCGGGGGTATCCTTAACCCAACTGAGCAGCATCACAGAAGCGTTAATTATTTCTAATAATAATCCCTTACCCACGGCCGCCACTATTAGCAATCTCTCGGCAGCCAATGCTCAACCGCAAGTTTTAGAAGCTTTTGAAGGAATGCGGACAACTTTCGCCGAAACTCTCTCCTTAACCGAATATTTCCAACTTGGTCGTTTTGGTAGTGTGGTTTTATCCTCTGGGGGACGTTTACAGCAACCCACTAACGTTACCAATCCGGGGACAGATGCCAATACTTTACAAGCGAGCAATAATCTGCGACGAATTACCCTGGATGATGGCAGTAATCTCACTTTTCCGACGACTTTATTCGGACGTGGTGGCAATCCCCTCAGTACCAGTAATATTTTACGGGCCGGGGACGCAGTAACGGGATTAACCGGAGTTTTAGACCAACGTTTCGGAGTCTATCGCATCCAGAATAACCAGGGTGTGGACTTCCAAGCGGTGAATAATCGCTCAGAAACGCCCACTAATGTGGGGGGTAGGCTAAAAATTGCCAGTTATAACGTCCTTAATTACTTTACCACCATCGCCAATGGCACTAATAATGCCCGGGGTGCCAACAGTATCAACGAATTTCAGCGTCAAGAGGAGAAATTAGTCACGGCGCTTATCGGTCTTGATGCCGATGTTTTCGGGTTGATAGAATTGGAAAATAACGGCGATGGGGCGATATCTAAGCTTGTTAACGCTTTAAATGCCGTTGCAGGTGCAGGAACCTACGCTTTTATCCCCACAGGTACAATTGGCACCGATGCGATTAAGGTGGGAATCATCTACAAACCCGCTCAAGTTACCCCTGTAGGTGATTTTAAGATCTTAGACAGTAGCGTTGATCCTCGTTTCGATGATACTCGCAATCGTCCCGCCCTAGCACAAGCCTTCCAAGAAGTCAATACCGGTGCCAAATTTAATTTAGTCGTCAATCACCTAAAATCAAAAGGTCAATCGGGCTTAACTAATACAAGTGATCCTAACTTCGATCAAGGGGATGGTCAAGGTTTCTGGAATGCCAGTCGCACCAATGCGGCCTTAGCCTTAAAGGATTGGATAGCTACAGACCCCACTAATAGCGGTGATGGGGATTATTTAATTATCGGGGATCTCAATGCCTACGCCCAAGAAGACCCAATTCGAGCGCTCGAATCCGCCGGATATACGAATTTAGTAGGTCAATTTGGGGGTATTAACGCTTATTCCTACGTTTTCGATGGACAAGCTGGTTATCTCGACCATGCTCTGGCTAATGCTAGTTTAGCCTCCCAGGTAACGGGAGTGACGGAATGGCACATTAACGCTGATGAACCTAGTGTTTTCGACTACGATGACAATATCGTTGACTCCGGGGAAAATCCCTCCAATCCTCCCTTAAACCCTTCTGCACTCTACCAAATTAATCCCTATCGTACCAGTGACCATGATCCCGTTTTAATTGGTTTAAATTTAACCACTCCCCAACCCTTTAAACTGCAATTATTCCATTTTTCCGACAACGAAGGTGGAATTTCAGCCCTTGATGATGCCCCGCGCATGAGTGCGGTGTTAAATGCTTTGCGACAGCAGGACATCGATAATGACGGTGTAGCGGGTTTTGCCAATACCCTCACCCTTGCGTCTGGAGATGCCTACATTCCGGGGCTATTTTTCGGGGCCAGCGAACAGGTATTCGGGGCAGTTGGCCGCGGCGATATCCAGATTCTCAACAATTTGGGAGTACAAGCGAACGCTTTTGGTAATCATGAATTTGACCAAGGTACAGCAGTTGTCCGTAATTTAATTCTTCCCAGTGGCAACTATCCGGGTACAAATTTCCCCTATCTCAGTTCTAATCTTAATTTTGCCCCCGATACCAACTTAGCCAGTTTAGTGACTGCCGATGGTCAGGAAGCGAGTACCATTGCTAATAAAATCGCTAAGAGTACGGTGATTACTCTGCCCGAAGGCCAGAAAATTGGCATTGTTGGGGCAACTACCCCGATTTTACGCTCAATTTCCAGTCCGGGTAACGTGGGAGTTTCTCCTGCTAATCCAGATGACCTTGATGCTTTAGCGGCCATTATTCAAGCTTCCGTCGATGCACTTTTGGCCGCTAATCCGGGGATGAATAAGGTCGTTTTGTTAGCCCATATGCAACAATTATCGATCGAACAGACCCTAGCAGAACGTTTACGCAATGTCGATATTATTGTAGCTGGTGGTTCCCATACTCGTTTAACCGACGAAAATGACCGTTTACGAGCCGGAGACACCTTCCAGGGCGTTTACCCCATTGTTAAAACTAACCCGGACGGAAAACCCGTAGCGGTAGTTAATACCGATGCCAATTATAAGTACTTGGGGCGCTTAGTTATCGATTTTGATAGCAATGGTCATATCATTCCCGAAAGCTACAATCCCAATATTAGCGGCGCTTACGCCACCGATGCCCAAGGGGTGACGGAAGTGGGGGGAACAGGATTAGAAGACCCCGAAATTCGGGGGATTACCAATTCCCTCAGAGAGGTTATTAACGCTCAAGAAGGCAATTTCTTCGGTTTTACGCGAGTTTTCCTCAACGGTCAACGGTCGGGGACAGGATTAGATGGAGTTCGTCAACAGGAAACCAATCTCGGCAATATTACCGCCGATGCTAACCTAGCTGAGGCCAAAAAAACCGATGCTAACGTGGTTATTTCCCTGAAAAATGGCGGTGGTATTCGCAATAGCATTGGCAGTATCATCGTTCCCACTGGTACAGAAGCAGTACGGGTAGCCCCCGAAGAAGTACCCGGAGTGAAACCGGCCGGGGGAATTTCGGAAGTAGCGATTAAAAATGCCCTCAGTTTTAATAATTCCCTCAGTCTCACCACTGTCACCGCTAGTGAGTTAAAGGGGATTTTGGAGTACGGTCTGGCGGCTAGTACAAACGACCCTGCTAATTCCCAAGGCCGTTTCCCGCAAGTGGGAGGAATGGCCTTCAGTTTCGACCTTGATGACCCCGCCGGCAGTCGGATAAAATCTTTGGTAATCAAGGATGAAAACGGCACAGTTATCGATGTGGTGGCGCAAAATGGCGCAATTGTCGGTGATGCTAATCGTAGCTTCCGCATGGTGACTCTTTCTTTTCTTCTTGATGGCGGTGATGGTTATACCATTCCCCAGCGCAATCGCGTCAATTTGCTAGGCAGTACACCCAACTTCACTGGTAACGCAACTTTTGCCCCCGATGGTACGGAACAGGACGCTTTTGCGGAGTATTTACGGGCGAATTTCTTCAATCAACCCTTTTTAGGGGAAGATATGAGCAGAGAATTTGATACCCGTCTGCAAAACCTCAATTTCCGCAGCGATGAAGTTTTGCGTTCTACTCGTTCGGGTACGGCCGGCATTGATAATCTAGTGGGTACTACCGGTGATGATGTCTTAGTCGGGTTCCAAGGTCGCGACACCCTAACTGGTTTAGGTGGTAATGATTTCTTTGTTTACGTTAGTCTTAGCGATCGCAGTGATACTATTACTGATTTTACCGTCGGCAGCGACAAAATTGTTCTCACACAACTGCTTAATAGTTTGAATTACACCGGCAGTAATCCCATTGCTGATGGTTATATCACTTTTACTGGTCGTGGTAGCAGTACGGTTCTCAATATCGATACTGATGGTTTTGGAACTGCTGCCAGTCCTTTATCCCTAGCGTTAATTAATAACGTTGCGGTGGCAGCCTTGAATAACCTTGCCAATTTCCTATTCTAGTTTTTTTTGGCCGATGCTCTCAATGCCCACCTGAGTTTTTTTAAGGAGTAATTCCCATGAATAAAGTTGCTATGATCACAGGTTTAGCCCTAGCATATTTTGGTGTTAATGTCAATAGTTTGCAAGCGGCAAATATCACTTACAATTTTCAAGGTGTTATAACTTCTGGAAGTCTGACCGGGACTTATTCTGGTTCAGCTAGTTTCGATGATGGGGCGATTACAGGCGTAGATTTTGAATCTACCCCCTTGAGCAATATTAGTTTTAATCTCCTCGGCCATAGCTTTAATCTCGCTTCGGCCGATGCCAATCCCGTGGCCAATTATTTCGATGGGACTTTTATTGGCATTGATTATAGTGTCACCTCTACTAATGCTTTCTTTCCCATCGCTAATTTTGCCCTGACTAGCGGATTGTTTAACCTCAGTGAAGCGGCTTTTACCTATACTACTCGCTTGGGTATTGCGGGACAAGGTAGCCTAACTTTTAGCAAAGTTCCTGAACCTTCTATGGTTATCGGTTTAATTACTTTAGGAGGAATAGGTCTTGTCCTCCGCAAAAGGCCCTAACTAATTTGAGACTTCCTTAGCTAAAAACGCCTACCTCAAACTAATGAGTAGGCGTAGTTTTGGGATGCCAGTATCGTAGAGTTTAGCGGTGAGTCTGACCATGTTCACATTCTTTTAACTTATCCCCCCCATAAATTACTAAGCGGGTTAATTGCTAATTTGAAATCTACTTCAAGCCAGCTTTTGTGGGATAACTACAGTGACCATTTAAAGAAGATTTACTGGAAAGACAAGAGAGTATTATGGACAGGAGCTTACTTTGTGGCTAGTTGTGGTGGCGTTACGATAGATCAACTTAAAAAATATGTGGAGAGCCAAGACTCCCCAGAATATTAATTGTGCTTCGCTGTTTCTATATTGGTTGGCTTTTCATCTCCGAGGTGAAACCGAGGGTTCCTTCAAGCCAACATTTAAGGTAAAACTTTGGCATAGACAAAATCAGCCAACTCTACCCTCCCCCCCACTTTTCTAGATCGATTTAGTCTGATTGACGATTCGATCGTAAAATAGCAACAGATCAAGAGAGTACAGGTCAAATATGCCGAAATTTGTTATCTGGGGTAGTTATTGTGAAAACGTGCTGGAAAAACGCGCACCCTATCGTCAAGCGCATCTAGAGGGATTAAATCAACAGAAAGAACGGGGAATTCTCATTACCATCGGGCCAACGGCAGATTTAAGCCAAGTTTTCGGAATTTATCAGGCAGCCAGCGAGTCAGAAGTGCGGGAATTAATCGAAGCAGATCCCTACTGGCAAAATGGTATCTGGACAGAGTACCAAGTCAAGGAATGGATTCAAGCCATCTAAGGTAGCTATCAGCTATATTTTTCTATAAGGGTGTTGTCTTAAAGCTGACAGCTTTCCTACTTTTTGTTTATCGCCATGGTTTACATCAAAAAGGTCGAACTCTCACACTTCAAATCCTTCGGGGGAACAACTCCTATACCCTTTTTACCAGGGTTTACGGTGGTTTCTGGTCCAAATGGTTCAGGAAAGTCGAATATCCTCGACGCATTGTTATTTTGCTTGGGATTAGCTACTTCCAAGGGAATGCGGGCCGAAAGATTACCGGATTTAGTCAATCACAGCTATAACAGTCAACGTCATAGCACCGAAGCGAGTGTTTCGGTGACTTTTGATATTGCCGATATGACCGGCGCAACCGATAGGGATTGGACGGTTTCCCGACGCTTAAAAGTGGCTAAGGGTGGCAGCTATACTTCTACCTACTATATCAATGGGGAAACCTGTACGGTTAGCGAACTTCACGACCAGTTAAACCGTTTACGCATCTATCCCGAAGGGTACAACGTGGTGTTACAGGGGGACGTAACCCGAATTATCAGCATGAATGCCAAGGAAAGACGGGAAATTATCGACGAATTGGCAGGAGTAGCCGAATTTGACCGCAAAATTGAGAAAACTAAGGAGAATATCGATTCGGTTAAAGAAAGAGAAGAACGCTGCCAAATTATTGCCACAGAATTGCAAAAATCTCTGGAAAAATTAGCACTAGATCGCATTAAAGCCGAAAAATACCAAAAACTCAAGGCCCAAGTCCAAGAAAAACAACAATGGGAAATTGTCCTCCATTGGCAAAATCTCCAGCAGCGCTGCCAGCAAGTAAAAGAACAAATTCAAGCTGGGGAAAAGGAAAAACAGGTTTTAACCGAGACTATCGCCAATTTATCCGAACAAATCGCCCAAAATAGTCAAGAATTAGAGAAACTCAATCAACAGGTCAAAGCTTTCGGGGAAGATGAACACCTGTCCCTGACTTCCCGATTAGCGAGTCAACAGGCCAAACGACAACAACAGCAACAACGGCAAAAAGAGTTAGAAAACCTCGAAAAAGAATCTCAGACACAGAAAACCAGACTTTTAGAGGAAATTAATCGCTACAATCTCGAATTAAATCAGATTACTGCTGAAAAAAGCCGTTTAGAAACTGCAATTTTACCCAATCTCCTACTGACAACCCAAACCGCAAGGGAAACCCTAGAAACCCATCGTCTGCAAGCAAGTAGTCTCGCGGAAGCGTCAGAAGCTTGGGTAAAAGAACAAAGTGACCTTTCCCGCAATATTACCCGTCTTCAGGAACAATTAAACCCCTACCGTAGCCAACGGGCCCAATTGACCGAAAGATGCGATCGATTGCAAACTAATATAATAGAAGCTGGTCAACGTCTGCAAGAATTAGAGCAAGTTATTAGCACAAAAACGGAAGAAAGTCAAGAAATATTACAAAAAATTAATAATTCTGAACCCGATATCCAAAATTTAGCCCAAAAACTCACCATTGCTGAACAAAATCGCGTTATCAGTCAGGACACCCAAAAACGTCTGCTAAAGGAACAACGGGACAAACAGAGGGAATTAGATAAACTGGAAGCGACCAAGCAAGCTCAACAGGAGGCCCAGGGAACCTATGCTACTCAAATATTATTACAGTCAGATTTGCCCGGAATCTGCGGATTAGTGGCACAATTAGGCGAAGTAGAGGAACGTTATCAAATTGCTCTTGAAATCGCAGCCGGAGGTCGTTTAGGTCATGTAGTCGTCCAAGATGATAGCGTTGCGGCTGCCGGAATTGCCTTGCTAAAACAGCGTCGCATCGGTCGGGCCACTTTTTTACCCCTGAATAAAATTCGTCCTCCCCGTCCCCAAGATATTTCCTCTCTGCGTCATGCGCGGGGTTATCTAGATTTAGCGGTGAATTTAGTTAAGTTTCAATCCCAGTATCGGGAGGTTTTTAACTATATTTTTGGCAGTACGGTGGTTTTCGAGGATATAGACTCTGCACGTTATTATATCAATCAATATCGCATCGTTACTTTGGATGGCGAGTTATTAGAGATGACTGGTGCTATGACTGGAGGCAGCCAACCGACGCGATCGGGGCTGCGTTTTGGTAAAATTTCTCCGAAGGAGTCTAGTGAAGCAGAATCTCTACGGGAAAGATTAGCAGAAATCGATCGCATTCTTACCCGCAACGAAGAAAAAATTACCCAAGTTAATAATCTTATCAGTCAGTTAACCCAACAGTTAACCGAAACCCGTCAGAGTCATCGAGAAAATCAATTATCTCTACAACAATTAAGCAAGGATTTACAACGTTTAACCACAGAAAAAGAGGATTTAACCCGTCAATTATCGGGCCAGCAAGAGGAAATTACTATTTCTCGTCAACGGTTAGAGGTATTAACTAGAGAAATTCCTGAGTTAGAGTTATCTTTACAGCAAGAACAGGAGAAATTAACTGCTTTAGAGGCCAATCATACCCATAGCGAATGGCAACAGGTACAGGGAATAATTCGTAGTCAAGAATTAGAGTTACAAACCCAAGAAAATCACCTCGCTACAGTCCGCGAACAGTTAAAAGATTTACAAAATCAACAAATCAGACTAGAGGAAAAAAGTCAAGATTCTGCGGATAGAATTATTGAGATTGACAAGATAATTACCGATGCAGTTAATCAGAGAAATATCGGTAATCTGGAGATAGAAAAACTTGATCGCCATATTTTAGAAATCAATCAAGCTTTACAACAATTATCGCAACAACTAGGGGAAACCAAGCAAAAAAGAGACCAATTAGAGACAGTTTTGCGACAACAACAAAACCAGCAACAACAGGCTATCTGGCAATCGGAAAAGTTAGTCAACAATCAAGAGGAAAGACAAACATTACTAACCACCTTACAAACAGAAATTAGTCAACTAGAAAGCGACTTACCCAATCCCTTGCCCGAAATTCCCGAAAGTGATCGAGATTTCGAGAAAATTCAAAGCGATATTCGGCAGTTACAAAAGAAATTAGAAGCTTTAGAACCGGTGAATATGTTAGCTTTAGAAGAACACCAAAAAACTAAAGAGAGATTAGATGAACTATCAGAAAAACTGCAAACTCTAGAAGGAGAAAGAACCGAACTACTTTTACGGATAGAAAACTTTACCACCCTCAGATTTAATGCTTTTCAGGAAGCATTTACTGCCGTTAACGAAAACTTTAAGACTATATTTGCTACCCTGTCCGATGGTGATGGTTACTTACAACTAGAAGACGAAAATGACCCCTTTAATGGTGGATTAAATCTGGTGGCACATCCGAAAGGAAAACCCGTACAGCGATTAAGTTCCATGTCTGGGGGTGAGAAATCTTTAACCGCTTTAAGCTTTATTTTTTCCCTACAAAGATATCGTCCTTCTCCCTTTTATGCGTTTGATGAAGTGGATATGTTTTTAGATGGGGCCAATGTAGAGAAATTGGCCAAAATGATTCAAAAACAAGCACAACAAGCGCAATTTATTGTCGTTAGTTTGCGTCGGCCCATGATTGAAGCATCGGAAAGAACCATCGGTGTCACCCAAGCGCGGGGAACCCATACACAGGTACTAGGAATTAAAGTTTAACCTAAGACGCAAGTGGGGTGTGGGGAAGTGGGAAGCTTTTCAGTGCTCAGTAAACAGTAATCAGTGAACTGAAAACTCACATCTGAAAACTCACATCTGATAACTGATAACTGATAACTGACTCCTAACCCTAGGAACAGGAAACCCCACTTATAACCTCTCCCAGACAAGCCAGACAAAGTTAAGTTATATTAAGATTACTCAGAATGCGTCTCCATCCCCTTCAGAAATCCCATGACTCAACCGCAAGCACAACGCATCCTCTACGTTAGACTCCCCTGTAACCCCATTTTCCCCATCGGTGTCGTTTATCTTTCCGACCACGTTAATAAACTATTCCCCGACATCGAACAAAGGATTTTTGACCTTGGTACAGTCCCCCCCTTAGACTTTAACCAAGCCCTCGATCGCTGTGTTGACGAATTTCGGCCCACCCTGCTAGTATTCTCCTGGCGGGATATTCAAATATATGCTCCCGTCGGTGGTCGCGGTGGCAATCCCCTGCAAAACGCCTTTGAATTTTACTACGCTAAAAACCCCCTAATCAAGCTGCGAGGTGCTTTAGGAGGCTTAAAGGTGACAACAGCCTACTACGGCGAATTATGGCGCAATCAGGGACTAATTCGCCGCGGGTTGCAGCGGTCCCAAAAATACCATCCCGAAGCGCGAGTTATCGTCGGGGGTGGTGCCGTCAGTGTTTTCTACGAACAACTAAAAACCAAACTGCCCACAGGAACAATTGTATCAGTGGGAGAAGGGGAAACCCTGCTAGAAAAATTCCTCTCCGGCCGGGACTTTAGCGATGAACGTTGTTATGTCGTCGGAGAAACCACACCCCGGCCGCGTTTAATCCACGAATCCCCCACCCCCTTAGAAAAATCCGCTTGTAACTACGACTATATCGCCAGTATTTGGCCGGAATTTTCCTACTATTTCCAAGAAAACGACTTTTATATCGGGGTACAAACCAAGCGCGGCTGTCCCCATAACTGCTGCTACTGCATCTATACCGTCGTCGAAGGTAAACAAGTACGCATTAATCCAGCAGACGAAGTAGTTAAGGAAATGCGCCAATTATACGACCGCGGCATTCGCAATTTCTGGTTTACCGATGCCCAATTTATCCCCGCCAGAAAATTTATCGACGATGTAGAAGAACTATTAGAAAAAATCCCCGCTGCCGGGATGAAAGATATACGTTGGGCTGCCTATATTCGTGCCGATAATCTCACCCCAAAACTATGCGATTTAATGGTAAAAACAGGCATGAATTACTTTGAAATTGGCATCACCGCTGGCTCTCAGGAATTAGTCCGCAAAATGCGTATGGGCTATAATTTGCGGACAGTTCTGCAAAATTGTCGAGACTTAAAAGCGGCCGGTTTTAATGATCTGGTTTCGGTAAATTATTCCTTTAATGTTATTGATGAAACCCTAGAAACTATTCGTCAAACCATCGCCTATCATCGAGAATTAGAAAATATTTTTGGAGTCGATAAAGTGGAACCAGCCATCTTTTTTATCGGACTACAACCCCACACCCATCTAGAAGAATACGCCCTCAAAAAAGAAATTATTAAACCCGACTATGATCCCATGAGTTTAATGCCCTGGACAGCCAAAAAACTGCTCTGGAATCCTGAACCTTTGGGGTCATTTTTGGGCGAAGTTTGTCTGCAAGCATGGCGACAAAATCCCGATGATTTTGGACGGGAAGTGCTGAAAATTTTGGAAGCAAGACTAGGGAAAGCCGATTTAGAATCCGCTTTAACCGCACCGATAGAAACGAAGGAAAAAGTCTTAACTCCTGCTTAAAAATTAATTTTAGTCAATCCCAAGGCGGCAATTAGCGTTAGCATAAGTCTGAAATCAGGAGATAATAAATTCTTCTTTACCGGTAACTGCAAAATGACCGACCATCGCCCCCATTGGCTAGAATTAGCGGAATATATCGCCCTAGGATTAACCCTGCTTACCCTTATGGCCATGGGTGCCGGGTTTTTGCTTTTATTCCTCCTAGTAGTGACTTTCGGGTTGAATATTCTCAATCGTCTCCGAGAAAGAACCCTGCAACGTCAACGCTTAACTGAGATGACCGGTCAATTACAGAGTCAGTGGGAAGAAGAAAAAGAAGCTTTATCGGCACAAATACAGTCCCTGAGTCCCGCGGTGGCCAGGGATAACGCCCGTGCGGTCGCAGAATTAGAGGAGAATATTCTCGCCCTCGAACAGTCCTACAATCAAATTATTCAATATATCAACCGTAACGCGCTGCTCGAACGCATCGAACATCTGGAAAAATCCTACGGTCGTTTACACAGAGAGATTTTGCCGATTAACGAAGAATCGGCGGATATTAGCGCAACAAAAGCGGAAAATGAGCCACAAATCACCCTACCCGCCCTTAATTTAACTCCCACTTCCCCCCCCGTCGATATACCCCATTGGCACTATTATCGCCGTCTGACCGCCCATCGGGAAATGATCACAGCGATCGCAATTACCGAGGATCAACGGTTTTTAATTAGCGTTAGTTGGGATCGTACCCTAAAAATCTGGGATTTTGCGAGAGGAACCCTGATTAATACGGTTGAAGCTCATGATCAGGGCATTTTAGCCCTAGCAGTCACCAGAAACGGCGATTATCATCTAGCGACGGGAGGATTCGATCAAACCGTTAAATTATGGACTTTAGCCAGCGATGCCAGTAATCTGGAATTAAATCAAATTTTCCTCGGTCATCTCGGTTCGATTCACGGCCTGGATTTTGCCCCCCGTTGGCATTTTTTGGTTAGTGGTAGTTACGATCAAACCCTAAAACAGTGGAATTTAGAGCAGGAAACCGAAGAATTTAGTTCCTATGACAGTCTGGGGGCAATTTATGCCCTAGCAGTGGCTCCTAATCAAGATTTTATTGCCGCAGCTGGAGGTGATGGCACTGTCACCCTCTGGCAATTGGGATCGGGAGCAAAAATCGCCGTCTTATCCGGTAACGTTTCTTCGGTGCAGAGTCTGGCGATCGCTGCCGATGGTCAGATTATTGCCGCCGGTTGTGTGGATGGTACGGTGAAAATCTGGCAATACGACCCGGAGAAAAGCGGTCATTTTGCGCCAATTCGGGTGATCAATGCCCATAATGGTCAGGTGACAAGCTTGCTATTCGCACAGAAGGGTCAATGGTTATTTACGGGGGGAACCGACGGAGAGATTAAAATCTGGTTAGCTAATTATCAACAGGCGATCGCAACTCTCACCGCCACCAATGAGCGATCATCGCCGATCTCCAGTTTAGTTCTCAGCCCCGATTATTGCCACCTAGCGGCGGCCGCGGCCGACGGCAGCATCACCATCTGGGAAAATATCACTTAATGGTCGATCGAACTAGAAAAATTGTATAATGTAATGTCCCAGACTCGGTCGGGCCAGTTTGACCCAAAGGAAAAGTGACTGAGTTAACTGTCGTTTCTGCCTAATAGTTGTCATCGGGGCATCGAGAACGCGAGAGCGATCGCTTATCCCAGAATCATTACCCATAGTAAAAAATTCAGAATGAAGACTCCAACAGATCAAAGATTTGATTACGTCAAAATCGGTTTAGCGTCCCCCGAGAGAATTCGGCAATGGGGAGAAAGAACCCTACCTAACGGTCAAGTCGTCGGAGAAGTAACCAAACCAGAAACGATCAACTATCGGACTCTCAAACCGGAAATGGATGGGTTATTCTGCGAGAAAATTTTTGGCCCCTCGAAAGACTGGGAATGTTGGTGTGGTAAATACAAACGCGTCCGTCACCGGGGGATTGTCTGTGAACGTTGCGGGGTAGAAGTCACCGAGTCCCGGGTACGTCGTCATCGCATGGGTTTTATCAAATTAGCTGCCCCCGTCACCCACGTTTGGTATCTCAAAGGTATTCCCAGTTATCTCAGTATCCTGCTCGATATGCCCCTGCGGGACGTGGAGCAAATCGTCTATTTTAATGCCTATGTGGTTCTCGATCCGGGTAATGCGAGCAATCTTAGTTATAAACAACTCCTCAGCGAAGATCAATGGTTAGAGATCGAAGAAGAAATCTACGCAGAGGATTCGGAATTAGTCGGTATTGAAGTGGGGATCGGGGCCGAGGCTATCCAAAGACTCTTACAGGAAATTAACCTGGAAGAAGAAGCGGAAAGACTGCGGACGGAAATTGTCGAAAGTAAGGGGCAAAAACGGGCAAAATTAATTAAACGTCTCCGGGTAATCGATAACTTTATCGCCACGGGTTCTCAGGCAGAATGGATGGTTTTAAGCGTAATTCCCGTGATTCCCCCCGATTTACGCCCGATGGTGCAGTTGGACGGCGGCCGTTTTGCCACCTCTGACCTGAACGATCTCTACCGTCGGGTGATTAACCGCAATAACCGTTTATCCCGTCTGCAAGAAATTCTCGCCCCCGAAATTATCGTCCGCAACGAAAAACGGATGTTACAGGAGGCCGTCGATGCTTTAATTGATAACGGTCGTCGTGGTCGCACGGTGGTGGGAGCCAATAATCGCGCCCTGAAGTCTTTATCGGATATTATCGAGGGTAAACAGGGGCGTTTCCGTCAAAATCTCCTCGGTAAACGGGTGGACTATTCGGGACGTTCGGTTATCGTTGTCGGTCCGAAATTGAAGATCTATCAATGCGGTTTACCCAGGGAAATGGCGATCGAATTGTTCCAACCCTTCGTTATCCATCGTTTAATTAAATTAGGCATCGTCAATAATATCAAGGCGGCCAAGAAAATGATCCAACGGGGGGATGTCAACGTTTGGCACGTCTTGGATGAAGTGATCACGGGACACCCGGTGATGTTAAACCGCGCCCCCACCCTGCACCGTTTGGGCATTCAGGCGTTTGAACCGATATTGGTGGAGGGCCGGGCGATTCAGTTACATCCCCTCGTCTGTCCCGCTTTTAACGCTGACTTTGACGGGGACCAAATGGCCGTACATATTCCCCTCTCCCTGGAAGCACAATCGGAAGCGCGCTTATTGATGTTAGCTTGTCATAATATTCTCTCACCGGCGACCGGTCGTCCGATTGTTGCCCCTTCTCAGGATATGGTTTTGGGTTGTTATTATCTCACGGCCGAAAATCCCAAGGCCCAAAAGGGTGGAGGTCGTTATTTCGCCAGCATGGATGACGCTATTCGCTCTTTCGATCAGGGATTGGTGGATCTGCACGCTTCTGTGTGGTTGCGTTTACCGGTCGGAGAAAAGGTGAAAACCAATAAACCCGATGAGGAAGTCCTGGAAACGGAAACTCTCCCCGATGGCAGCATCTGGAAATATTATCGGGAGCGCAAAACCCGCGAGAAGGATGGTCAGATAATTTCCCAGTATGTGCGTACTACTGTAGGGCGAATTATCTACAATAAGACGATTCTAGAAGCTTTGGTGGTCTAGAGAGAGATTGAACTAGGGTGGGCATTGCCCACCTTAATTTTTAGGGTAAAGCGGCAATACATTCTATTTCCACTAGCACATCTTTGGGAAGACGGGCCACTTCCACACAGGCCCGGGCCGGCGCAGTTTCCGGGGGGAAATAACGGGCATAAACTTGATTCATTGCCCCGAAATTGGCTAAATCCGAGAGAAAGACGGTAGTTTTCACCACATTTGACCAATTAGCCCCAGCAGCGGTTAAAATGCCCTCTAGATTGGCCATAACTTGTTCGGTTTGGGCGCTAATTTCCCCGGAGACGATTTCACCCGTGACGGGATCTAGGGGAATTTGTCCCGCAACAAAGAGAAAAGGTCCAGTAGCGGCGATCGCTTGATTATAGGGACCCACAGGGGCCGGAGCTTTATCAGTACGGATGACCTGATTATTCATGGGCAGGATAGTTAAAAAAGATAACATTGAATCAATTGAATATTTTCCCAGTTTTTCGATCGCTTACAGTTAATTTTCGCTGGTTAGGGGGGCTTAATTTTGACTGATTGTTTTTGTCGAAGGTGCGCTAAAAGCGATCCTGTGAGAAATAAGTCAACATTTATGACCTTGTAATTCTGCATCTAACTCTGTTAACAAAGCATATATTCTATCAAAATCATGTTTAGTTTTAGAAGGAGCGTCATAGGTTCTCAAAGTACCTTTAGTATGAGTATGAGCAGCTTGATTGCGACTTCTCTTTAGATTACCGAGATCACCTTTTAAAGCACTAATTTTACCAGTTTTTTCTAACTTTTTTTCGATTTTTTCTAATGTTGCTAAACCAATAACTATCATCAACATTTTTCTAAAAGCTTCATATTGAAAGTTAGAGTTAGGCTTAATAATCTCGTCTTTGATGAATTTTTGGTTAGCTTCGGACTTTAAGCATCGTTCAGCACATCATCATCCATAGTTTCCTCGATCCAGCCACATAATTCTATAAGAGCTAGTTTATAATAAGAAGAAGTTTTTTGATCATCAGCTGTAGGGTCATTATAGAGTTGATCAAGCCAGTTTAACGTCTTGAGTAAATAATCTTTAGTAACCATTACCAGTAGATGAAAAAATTTTGATAGATGTATTAATTCTCTCTAAAGCCTTATCTTTTTGATAAATACCACCAGCTAAATTTTTGGTCAAAAATGGTTCAGATTTTATTAATCTAGAATACTTGTCTTGTAATTCATCATTGGAGAGATTGACTAAAGTATCTAAATTTTTGGCAACTCCTAAGAGAATTCCCTCAGCAATAACTTTACTGGTTTTGAGAGGTTCCTTTTTGAAGATTCTATCATAAATCAAGTCAACAGTTTGCTTAAATAATTGATCTTTATCTTGAATAAAATCTTCGTGAGCAAATCTATGTTTATACATATAATCATTTAAAAATCCTGTCAATTTCCCCTTGTAGTTGTTGTAGTCATCATAAAAAGCAAAGAAACGAAGCACTAATTCTTCATCTTCAAATCGAGATGCTTTTTGCTGCTTTCGATCCATCAGCAAAAGCCAGTTTTCATATTGAGCGCATTCTTTTAAAAAACTATTAAACTCGCCATTATAGATACAATTTCTGATCTCCTGATTATTGAGTTTTACTCCACCAGTATTTAAGCGATGGAAAATGTTAAAAATATAATTATTATGAGTTTTTTTGCTGGAGTCGTAGCGAATCACCGTGATGGGAATGGTCATATTTTCTACGCGTTCATATAATTCTTCATGCTGAGTTTTTATTTCCTCAACTGTTTTTCCAGAAATAGACGAATCTACATCGGGTAATTTTGATAGCTTCCAATCTTCAGTAGTTAAAAATTTGACGATGGTACTAATTCGTTGTAATCCATCAATGATATAGCGTTTATCTGTCTTATAGTCAAGACTAATACACATACTAGGAATCGGTAACTGTTTCATTAAACTATCAATAAAACGAGTTTGTTGTGGTTCAGTCCACACCACATCTCTTTGAAAATCTGGATCGATAACCAATTGTTTTTTTTGATACATTCTAACTAGATCAGAGCAGGATCGCTGCTCATTATAAGCAATAATATCTACAGGAGGAAAATCCACATCATCTTCTTCCTCTAGATACTTTTCTTCTTCGGCTGCTAGTAATTTCTCTTCTTGAGTGAGATAATTAACCATAATTTTTTTCCCTCCTAATATCTATAAAATCTCTAAAAAAGGCTCATCAGGTATTGTCCGATCAATACAACAACAAATCAGACCCAGAAACGAAGCCACTAACATCTTAACATAGAACAAAGAAACTTGCTCTACCAACTTGGTCAAGAGGGAAATTTATCTCAACGGCAAATAGCAGCTGGGATGTCATCAAAGCACGACCAAAGCGAGAATTAAGAAGGAATCAAGGTTCCCTCAGATGCTATCTACTGAAAATTGGTATCTTCATCGATTAAGTTAGCAATGGGAGCATAATAATCCAGTAATCCAGTGACAGGATAGCGATCTGCTATAGCGATCGAGGGAATATAAGGTATGATTAGATAGTCTTCTGAATCTATATCTAAATCATGATCAGTAGTTTCATCTATATCTATATCTCTATTTTTGTCAATATCCTTTTGTAAAATTTGCCAAGCATGAGTAACTTTAGTTATTCCCGTATCACTTAAATCAGGAACGGGTGAAAAAACAAAATTAAGCGAAAGTCGGCCAAAAGAAGTCAAAGATTTCAAAACAAGCTCGATTCCTTTTTGATTTTGTTCGTTAGGAAATAAAAAAATAATTGCTTCGTTGGCTGCCTGTAGTAAAGATAAAGCTCCCCATTCATTGATTCCAGTGCGCGAATCTACTAAGATAAGATCAGGTTTTAACTGATTTTGAATCTCTCGACTAAAAGTTGACCAGAGTGTTTCCCCATTATCGAGAATTGTTGTTGCTCGCAGATCATCAACTTTAGCAATGTAATCAAGACTCAAATAACCCGCAGGAACAATAAATAGTCTTCCCGTCGCATCGGGAATATTAACTTCTCCAAATATTTTAGTGATATTAATCTTTGCTTCTACACCTTCTGGTAAATAGGATTTTTCATAAAAATAGTCCACAATTCCGTATTCCGGTAAGGGATTTAAGGGAAAAGCTGTGCTTAACCCCGGTGCTTCTAAATCCAAGTCAACAGCTACTACTTTACGACCTCGCATCGCTAAAATCCAAGCAACATGAATTAAAGCAGTTGTCCTACCTACTCCCCCTTTAAAAGAATAAAAAGTTACGGTTCTAGGAAGACAAAGTTCGGGAGAAGACGGTGATTGATTTTGTGGATTAGCTGACCACAAGGCTAAATCTTGCCAAGTGTGAATTGATTTTTCGTCCACAAGTTGTGGAGCTTTTAGATCGAGAGAGGCTGCCTCCTGAATAGTATATAAAGATATAAAACCTAAAGATTTATACTGTTGTTCTATGTCATTTTTAACTGCTTCTCTTCGCTGAGTTGTTGATAAATTTTCAAACTTATCACTGACGATAGTTATATTCAAAAGTCCAGCAGTAGATAGATTGAGATCAACCCATTCTTGTGCTTCTTTTTGAACATATATATCTGTTAATTTTCGTTTCAGTGATCTTAACCAAGTTTCTGACATAACTATCTCCTTAAAGTTGAGTAGCTTGTTTCTGAAGCCATCTTTTCAGACTTTGATACGCTGATAACCACTCTTTGTATTTATCGTCATTCGGTTCACTGCTGGAATAACGCATAGTTATAAAATTTTGACTAGGATTTTCTACTATATTAATCCATTTTCTCACCTCTGGAAAATTTTGAACTCTCGAATAGAGACGATTATTACTTTTTAGAGCAGCCGTAAAACTGTTACCCGGATTAGTTATGGTATGTCCGGGGTTATTGGACTTAGTTTTCCATTCTTTATTGGATACCGAAGCTAAGATCATAGATTTCAGCAAACATTCGCTCGTAATACCTCCAAAGTGCATAGCAGCTATTTTCCTATTAGATTTACAAAGTATTTCTGTATCTTGATGACGTTGTAAAAAAGCTGATTGGTAATCTTCCATCCCTAATTATCTATTCCCTAGAGTTAATACCTGTGAATAAGTTTTTAGCTGAGGATTAAACAAGGGTACTTTATTAGACAATAAAGCACCCTTTTAATTTAGCTTAGAACTCTCCTTTTAAAGCGGCATTACAGCGCTCACAAATAGTGGGATCATCGGCAAATTTTCCCACTTGAGTGGAATAATTCCAACAGCGATCGCATTTTTCGCCGTCTGCTTTGACAATTCCCACCGAAACAAAGTCCGATTCTCCCTTATATTCTGCGGTTTGAATTGCGCTAATATCCCTGACTAATTCCACTTGAGAAGAGAGAAATAGATAACGCAATTCATCGACTTTATTCCCCGTTAAACTATCACAATTATTGAATAATTCTAACTCCTGTTTTAAGGTTTCATCGGGAACATAAAGTAAAACTTTTGCCTCTAAAGAAGCACCGATCGCCTTATCATTTCTGGCAGTTTCCATCACCTTATTAACTTCGGTGCGTAGCTGCCGGAATTTGGCCCATTTATCGGCCAATTCGCGATTATTCCAAGCAGGATCGATGTTTAGCCATCCTGACTCAAACACCGATAAATAAGGAGTTTTGTAGGGGAGAAATTGCCAGATATCTTCCGCTAGATGAGACAGGACAGGAGCGATCGCTTTAGCGAGATTTTCTAAAGCAATAGCATAGACTGTTTGACAACTGCGACGACGGAAAGAATTAGGATCAGAAATGTATAAACGATCCTTAGCGATGTCGATATAAAAGTTAGATAAATCGACAACACAAAAATTCTGTACCGTCTGGAAAAAGCGGAAAAATTGGAAACTTTCAAAAGCTGCCGTTACTTCCGTAAACACTTCCGAGATACGATGTAACATATAGCGATCAATCTCCGGTAGATCTTCATAAGCTACCGCATCTTTAACGGGATCAAAATCATTTAAACTCCCCAGTAAAAACCTGGCAGTATTACGGATTTTATTACGGATATCTACCAACTGTTTGAGAATATTTTGACCGATATTCACATCATTGGTATAGTCCACCGAGGACACCCATAACCGAATCACATCCACCCCATAAGCGGGTTCTTTTTTCTGGTCTTTACCACCATTAATGATCACATTAGGATCGATGACATTACCCAGAGATTTACTCATTTTTCGTCCCTGTTCATCCAAAACAAAACCGTGAGTTAACACCGTTTTATAGGGAGCAATACCATTAGCAGCCACACTGGTTAATAAACTCGATTGAAACCATCCCCGATGCTGATCCGATCCTTCTAGATACATATCCGCAGGATAACTTAATTCTGGTCGAGCATTAGCCACTGCATTCCAACTAGAACCAGAATCAAACCACACATCCATAGTATCCATTCCCTTGCGATAACTGCGACCATTATCGCGATAACTGGGAGGTAATAATTCCTCTACGGATAACTCCCACCAAGCATTAGAACCCTTGACTGCGAAGATAGCTTGAACGTGATTAATCGTCTCCTCATTTAACAGAGGTTCATTCGTTTCTTCGTCATAAAAAACAGGAATAGGAACCCCCCAACTGCGCTGACGAGAGATACACCAATCGCTTCTTTCACTGACCATAGAAGTGATGCGATTCTTACCCGTTGCAGGAATCCAACGCACCGAATCAATCGCGTCTAAAGCTAATTCTCGGAATCCTTCCACGGAAGCAAACCATTGTTCCGTTGCGCGGAAAATTGTCGGTTTTTTGGTTCTCCAATCGTAGGGATATTTATGCTGGTATGCTTCCTCTTTCAGTAACGCACCCTTTTCTGTCAGTGCTAAAATGATTGCTTCATTGGCATCTTTCAAGACATTTAAACCCGCAAATTGTCCCGCTTCTGCGGTGAAATTTCCCTTATCATCGACGGGAGAAAGTATCGGTAAACCGTAACGTTGGCCGACGATATAATCCTCCTGACCATGACCGGGAGCAGTATGAACTAATCCGGTCCCAGAATCGGTGGTGACATAATCCCCACCGATGAGAATAGCACTTTCTCTGTCAAACAAAGGATGACGATATTTAGTATGTTCTAATTCCAGACCTTTAACCGTTGCTTTAATCGTCAAAGTTGTGTTAAAAGTGTCGGCCAATTTTTCGACTAAATCCGTCGCTACGATTAGATAATTAGACTCGCTAGTTTCCACCACTGAATAGTTTAATTCTGGGTTTAATGCGACGGCCAAATTCCCGGGTAAAGTCCAGGGAGTAGTCGTCCAGATAGCGACGGATAAATTAGGCAAAAATGGCCTTAAAACCGGGGTTGAAACTGACGTAATCGGAAAAGCAACATAGACACTGCGGGAAGTGTGACCTTCGGGATATTCTAATTCTGCCTCAGCTAAAGCGGTTTGAGAACTGGGACTCCAGTGAACCGGTTTTAGTCCCCGATAAATATAACCTTTCAGGGCCATTTTTCCGAATACGGCAATTTGAGCAGCCTCGTATTCAGGTTGTAGGGTTAAATAGGGATTTTCCCAGTCTCCCCAGACTCCATACCTTTTGAAACCTTCACACTGTTCTTTTTGCGTTTGAAGGGCAAAATCGTGGGCTTTCTGACGTAATTTCAAAGGGGTTAGACCCTCTTTTTCCGAGCTTTTGAGACTTTGTAAAACCTTCAGTTCGATCGGCAACCCGTGACAATCCCAACCCGGCACATAGCGCACTTTGTAGCCTTGCAGCAGTTTATATTTATTGATAATGTCTTTGAGAATTTTATTTAAAGCATGACCGATATGCAGAGACCCGTTAGCGTAGGGTGGTCCATCGTGGAGAATAAATAATTCTTTGGGGTTATTTTGCGCTAATTTCTCATATATTTGCTCATCTTGCCAGAATTTCTGGATTTCTGGCTCACGTTTGCTGGCATTTGCTCGCATATCAAAGTCAGTTTGGGGCAAATTAACGGTATCTTTGTAACTTTTAGCGTTGGACATTCTGGCAAACCTATGGATATCAATCGTTTTCGGGATTCATTCCTAAATAACGTCCCTTTGAGAGTCGTTATTTCTATTTTGTCACTTGTAATATTTATATTACAAGTGACAATCATTGATCTATTAGTCTACCGAGATTGAGTCCAAGAGCAATGATTCCGAAAGGCTATAATTTAGTTATTCGAGAATAGGGAGCATGAGGACCATGGTGACGAATCCTAATTTTTTTTATGTCTCTCCAGAAGTGTATCTAGAAGGGGAAAGAGTCAGTCCGATCAAGCACGAGTACCGAAAAGGACGGATTTATGCGATGGTAGGGGCAAAAAAGCCGCATATTGTCTTAAATACTAATCTAGCCACTTTATTGAATATCCATCTCGATGATAGTCCCTGTCTTGTTCTCACTTCCGATATCAAAGTCCGGTTAGAGGAGGCAAATTGTTATTATTATCCCGATATTGCGGTGGTTTGTGACGAGAGAGAGATTAACAATACCGATGATTTTATTCTCTATCCCGTTCTGATTATTGAAGTATTATCGAAATCTACGGAATCCTTTGATAGGGGTGATAAATTTAGTGATTATCAAACCTGTCCCACCTTAAAAGAATACATTCTTATCCATCAAAACCAGATGAAAATCGAATGTCACCGTCGCGAGGATTCGGGAATCTGGAAAGAACAGATCTATGAAGCCGGAGATGAGGTAGAATTTACCAGTGTAGGATTCCGGGGATCGATCGCTTCTATCTATCGCAAAGTCCCCGGTTTGGTATGATTACAATTCTTTTTTGACAGCGCACTTTTATGTCCCTAGGGATAGGGGTATATCTGTCTCCCTTTGCCTAAAAACCGAGATGATCAAGCATTTAATTCTATTTATCAAACCTGTAGGAAGTTTTCGTTTTGGGTAGCTGTTCGTCAATACCAAATTAGGTTATCGAAAATTTGGGTTAAAACCCCGTCGTTTTACGACGGCTTTAAGCTACAATGGAAAAAGCGATAACCAAGCTAAAAACTGAACCTTGACCACAGATAGTAGGGGGTTTCGTTCAGAAAAGACTTCAAATTCGGCCT
>NZ_JADBSA010000230.1:0-5513 GCF_020246945.1 Microcystis sp. M113S1
GGCATACCGGAACCTTCGATGCTCGATCCAATAAACGCTTGGGGAGAGAATACCTCTACTTTTTCAGAAGCAATTCTGTCTTTCGCAAGTAATCTCTGTGAACCAAGAATCCCCGTCTCTTTAGAGCGGGGAGTGTCAAATCATCCAAATTATTTATCGGGAAGATCCATTAGAAAATAACCATAAAAATGCTTGGGAGCCGTAAACTTAATTAACAATCGAGGTGGCTCCATAACAGCTTAAGCTAGAGCTAGTAAATATAAATAGCACCCTGTTGATTGATGTTAAAGGTAGTATAACCGGGGGTACTCCCCGGAACTTTGGTGACAGTAATCGTGACTAAATTATCATCATTGACCTCTACGGCATAGATTAAACTAGAAGAATGGCGATCTGCGGCGGCATTAGCTCGATTAATCAGAATATATGCCGGAATTACCAAACCTCTTAGGGTTGTCTCCGTACCTGGAGATAATAATTGGGGAGAGGAATTAATATTGGCCGATAGGTCATAATTGAGGTCAATATCGGTTTGATTGATGATTTTAATCTCCACGGGACGACTCATATTCACCCTAGCAACAGGCTGCCAAGGACCTGGTTGAAAGGTGGTAGCGGGGGGATTTTGAGCGGGTAAAGAGGGGGGAAAAGCTAATCCCAGACTGAAGACGAGGGAAAGAGTTAAAAAGCGATCGCATTTCATAGATGAATCCTGGTCTAGGGTTTTCATCCTATTTTAGGGGGGTATCTCCAGTGTTTTATACTTTAAGTAGAAGCTTTTGAAATTGTCTATAGCAGTGAGTCAACAGCTGTCAGGGGAATATCCGAAGCTTCCCTGATTTTGCTCTATAAACAAGGCTAAATACATCTATTTTTCCCTAGAAGTTTCCCTAGTAACCCCTATCAACGGTTTAATTTAGGTTGAGATTGATTATATGCCTACCATCGACATATCGGGAGTATCCCACAGTTACGAGTTATTTTCGCCCCGAGCGGATAAACCGGTTTTAGTCTTTATACACGGTTGGCTGCTGAGTCGTCACTACTGGCAGCCTTTGGTAGATATTCTCTCCCCGGATTATCCCTGTCTAGTCTATGATCTCCGGGGCTTTGGCGACTCCCAAAAAATCACCTCTAACAGTCCTCCTAGCAGTTATAACCTTGAATCCTACTCCCAAGACGTTATTACCCTTCTTAACCGCTTAAACCTCGATGCTGCTTGGTTAGTTGGTCATTCCCTCGGTGGTAGTGTTGCTTTGTGGGCCGCGGATAGCTGTCCTGAACGGATTAAAGGGGTAATCTGTATGAATGCCGGCGGTGGCATCTATCTAAAGGAGGAATTTGAGCGATTTCGGGAAGCCGGAAGACAGATTTTACAGAGAAGACCGTCTTGGTTGCCTGGTGTTCCCTTGATTGATGTTTTATTCTCGCGGATGATGGTCAAGCAAACCCTAGGTAAAAAATGGGGCAAACAGCGCGTGATTGATTTTGTCCGGGCCGATTACCAAGCAGCCCTAGGGTCACTTTTGGAAACCACCACTATCAGCGAAGTTCATCTTTTACCCCAGATTGTCTCCCGTCTCCCGCAACCGGTCTATTTTCTGGCGGGGAAAGAGGATACGATTATGGAAGTTAAGTACGTTAACCATCTGGCCAGTTTTCATCCTTTGTTTGAAACTGGCAGCAACGTCATTGAGTTATCCGATTGTGGTCATTTTGCCATGCTGGAACAAACAGCAGAGGTAGCCCAAAAGATGATGGCTATTTTAACTGAATGTCAGCAGAAGTCCCTCGCTTGAGTGCGATGGCACGGGGCTTTTAAAGGGGCGAAGTAATTCGCCCCACACCCCCTCATGAATGCTGACTTTGTATCTAAACAATTCCTCAAAAACTATGTTATCATAATTATAGTTTCTTGATAACTCTTATGTACAAAGCGTACAAATTCAGACTTATTTAGTTGATGATGGATCAGAGTTGCCCAGTCAGTCATCGGACGGTAAAGCAATAGGAATCGATTTAGGACTTAATCATTTTGCTATTAACAGTAATGGCAGTAAATATGATAATCCTAGACATTTTGCTAAACATCAACGTAATCTAAAATGCAAACAACAAAAACTTTCTCGTAAAAAGAAAGGAAGTAACAACCGTCAAAAGGCTAGAGATAAAGTAGCTAAAGTTCACTCTAAAATCTCAAGATGTCGTGAGGATTTTCTCCACAAGCTATCCCGTAAGATAGTTAACGAAAACCAAGTTATTGCGGTAGAAAACCTCAATGTTAAAGCCATGGTACCCAATCATAATTTAGCTAAGGCTATTAGTGATTGTAGTTGGGGAATGTTTTGTACAATGCTCAAATACAAGGCAGAATGGCAAGGAAAAACCTATATTGAAGTCGTTAGGAAAAGCGCGATACTGCCTATAGAGGGGATGTCAGACCAAAAGCTGGGTGTAAGTCCGTCTTGAGGAACCCTCCCCCGTGAAATAGGAAGCTCTCAACGACCTTGAGAGTAGTTCACATCAGCATCGCAGTTAGAACCTGTAGGTAAGCGCATTCTTTAACTTTTCCAACAGTTTCTTAACTCCACAAACAGTGAACTAATACTAAATCCGTTGAGTATAGGCTACTTATGAAGACAGGCAAAAGACACTCATGCAAAAGGCAAAAGTGGGAATAAATAATCAGTCTTTAATAACTGGATTTAGTATAAAAACTCAAATCTGATCCCCGATAGCTCTCTCGGAGTCTCGGAGTCTCCTATTTAATTTCTTAGGCCATAATTAAAACTCAATAACTTTAACCATAGGCGAGGATTGTCTTTTTCTAGCCAGCTTTGGGAGTTTTTTAACCATTGGGGAAACCAGGAACCAAAAAGCAGATTTTTGACTCCATCAAGGCTAAAATCGAGATAGGAACCCAACCAACGAATTAAATCCTGACTGCCAGCCATTTCTGCTATCCATAACAGTAAAGCGGGGTTTTTTCTGGCCGCTTTAATTGCTAAACGGCTAAAGGTCAACCAATCAGTTTTATCCTTAATAAAAGTTTCAGAAACCTCCGGCGGTTCGTCGGCCAATAAACCGAAAAATGTGTTTAACATGGCGTTAATTCTTTGGGGGGGTAAGGTTTTTCCCGTGGGAACCATCATTCCTTTAGAAAATAACCAAGTTACCGCCACATTACTTTGATAGGCACGCACATTTTCTAGGTCTTTAGCTGTTAGTAAATCGTGTTTCAATGCCGTATCCAAAAGATGGGTTAAGCGCTCTAAATTACGCACCAAAGAACCGAACCCAGTAAAAATTAACGGTGATTGCAGGGAGGCAGCATCACCGATGGCTAAAATGCGATCAAAGGAGACAATTCGATCTTTTTTCCCTGTGCTAAAATGCCCCGGTATATAACCAAAGGTTGGTTTTTTCCAAGTTAATTTTTCTGGATCACACTGTCGATATTCTGGCAAAATAGTAAAGAAATCTTCGTACATTTCCAACAGAGAACCGGGGTTATCGGGATGGACTTGATGATAGTGAAATAGATAAAAGGTTAATTCTTTTCCTTCCCCCGGAAATAATTCCCAAATTAATTGCCTACCTTTAGAAATATCGCCATGGGAATTTAAGACATCGCCATAGTGAGAATCCCACACCAGCGGCTCGAATCCTTCTACTACTGCCCCCACCGTCGGACAGACACTATCAAAGGCACGCACTCCGTTTAATTGCCAGGCAATGGCAGAAGCGGAACCCATAGCATCAATCAATAAACGGCCTTTTATCTGTTGAATTTCTCCACCATGATTAAGGGTGACAGTAACACTATTGGCAGTAATATCAGCCTTAATAAATTCGGTTTGATCGAGAATTTTACCGCCATAATCCTGTATTTTTTTACCGCAGGATTGCAGCAATTTATCGGAATTAATGGCGATATTTAAAACCGTGGGAGTATGGAGAATTTCGGCTTTCAGATGGGGGGGATTATTGCCATCAAAAAACTTATTAAAGCCATCGATGTATTCTTGGAAGATTAATTCCTCGAATTCTTCGGCAGTAAATAGGCCTAAATTAATTAAACTTTGAAACTCCGATCGAGAGATATTCCATTCCCGATTCATCCGTCCGAAAGGTAGTCTTTCTACTAAGAGGACTCGATAACCTAATTTGGCCATCTGTGCCGCATGAATTGCCCCCAAGGCACCACCAATATAAATTAAGTCATAGGCGATGGGATGATCATTTTCCTCGCTGCTAGAGAAAATTACCGGCCGCGGTTGTTGGGGATTTTTGGCACTGTCGCGCCAACGTTTTTCCCACCAATACAAACGTTCTAAATCCGCCTCCCCTTGCGGCATTTTGCGGAAGTAGTGAACCGTTAGGGGATAGTCCGCTTCTAAATCTGTAAAAATTGAGTGATTTTTTTGATCGATGTTTGGTATCGTGTGATACTGCGGCGGAAAACGCTTTTGTAAAGCTCGATCGAGCTGGCGAATCAGGGATGTTTCTCGGTCATGTGATCGCTCACCCCAGCGGAAAACTTTTAAATAAGTAGTCCGTTGCAGCGTCCAGACAAAGATCGACAATTCGATCGCCTCCGATAAGCGCAATCTCACGCCGTTAGGTGTATTTGTCTTGACACCGCTAGCGGGTTGCCAATCGGATTGTAACCACTGATAAACGGCGATCGAGTCGGGAGTCGGAATTTCTCTGTAAAGGATTTCTCTCATCTTGATTTAGCTATTACACCCAAAAATACCCAAAAGTACCAAGTCAAAAATGGTCTGATTACGCTAGACTACACAAAAAGTTTTCTGAAAAAAGTTTAAAAAACTTTACCTAAAATGTCGGCTTGAAGGAACTCTCGGTTTCACCTCGGAGATGAAAGGTTCCGCCAGCATAGAACAGCGAAGCACAGCTAAAAAGTAAGTGTCTAGTCTCCTAAAAAAATCTCGAATAACTTCTTCTTTTAAGGGTCTTGACCTACTCATGAAAATTAGCTACTGTATAAGTATAGCGGATAGGGTAATCAACCGCTCTAAAAACCCAGTAGTCTAATGACTAACTCTGTACCTTGACAATCAAAGATCAGGGGTTCTACCTAATTGTTCTAGTTTCTACCTGTAGGTAGGTAAAATCTTGGCAGGAACTAGACAACACAGTATTTGAAGCTAATACTTCAATTCAAGCAAATTTTGTAGAAGTACAACTATCGTGGGGCGCACGAAAAGTAACGCTTGGGGAAAGAACCACCTCTGTTTTAGATAACGCAAGGAATCTAAAGTAAGTGGACTTGTTGAACCAAGAATCCCTCGCCTGAGCGCTTCGGGGAGCGTCAAATACCTAGATTAATACACAGCCAGCCCCATCTGATTTTGACATCCTCACCGCCGTAAACGGACGGTGATTCCCAAACCTCACGATTTAGGTTTCTGCTTCTTTCCCTTGCGGGGTTCCGCACCTGCCTTAACAGATTTACTCTGTTCTGGTCTTATGGTCGCTCTACAGACTGA
>NZ_JADBSA010000231.1:0-12014 GCF_020246945.1 Microcystis sp. M113S1
TCACAAGCTTCTGGGATTTGTCTTGACCATCGAATAGGTAAAGGTTCTGTGCATTTAGCTAAATAGATTTGTCTGTCTTTAAATTTAAAAGCAGATTTGGTAAATTCGGCACTTCCTCCTTGATGTTTTTTCTTAAAGTTAGGATACTTAGTACGACCAGCCAAGAAATTAGTGAAAGCTGTTTGTAAATGTCTTAACCCTTGTTGTAAAGGTACACAGCTTACTTGATTGAGAAAGTCTAATTCTTCTTGCTTTTTCCACTCGGTTAGCATTGAAGAAGTTTCAGCATATCCTACTCTTTCTTGCTTTTCGTACCAAGCTTGTGTTCGTTCGTGGAGAGCTTTATTGTAAACTAATCTTACACAGCCCAAAGTGCGCCGCAATAGCGACTCTTGTTCGGGTGTGGGGTAAAATCGGAACCAATAGGCTTTTTCCATGGGGAGAATTTTAGCATATATTCCGTAAATGTGCTAATATTTAACGGTAAAGCCGTCGTAGAACGACGGGGTTTCAGACCCAAAATTTTCGATGACAATTTACGTTGGTAATCTGGTTTATGAAGTCACGAAAGAGGACTTGCACGGTGTATTCGCTGAATACGGCACGGTTAGTCGCGTTTACTTGCCCGTAGATCAAGCAACGGGTAAAATGCGCGGTTTTGCTTTTGTGGAAATGTCCTCCGATGAGGAAGAAGCAAAAGCGATCGAAACTCTTGACGGGGCCGAATGGATGGGACGACAGATGAAAGTCAATAAAGCTCGTCCCAGAGAAGATAATTTTGGTGGTGGTGGCGGCGGTGAGCGCAAAAACTTCGGGCGCCGCGAACGTTAAAGAGATTCTTGTCAAATTCCCGAAGCGGTTATTTCTGATAACCGCTTTCTTCTGGGCTTAAACTGTCGTTTTCCGTGACTCAAGGATGGGGTGGATAATTGTCCAGGCCAGGACGATAATTAAAGCCAAGATACCAAAACGAGCCATAGAACTAACTAATTGGTGCAAGGGGAACAAACGGCCTAAAAAGAAGGATAATGTCACCATAATCGTCGCCCACACCGTTGCTCCACCGAGATTACAGAGGAAAAAGCGACCGTAGGGCATTCGGGCAATTCCCGCCATGGGACCTGCAAAGATTCTTAACAGGGCCACGAAGCGACCGAAAAAGACCGCCCGGGGTGCATTTTTACTAAATTGTTCCTTGGCTAATTCTAGTTTTTGAGGTGGAATCCGAAAGAATTTGCCAACTTTTAACAAAAACGGCCAACCCCCAGCGCGACCGAGCCAATAGCCAAAATTATCGCCTAAAACTGCTCCTGTAATTGCGCTGACTAAAACTAACCAATAGTTCAAATCACCGCTACCGGCAAGGAAGCCGCCCACAATGGTGATGGTTTCTCCCGGGATGGGAATCCCCGTATTTTCCAGGGTGATGCCGATAAATACTGCCCAGTATCCGTATTGGTGGGCGATTTCTTCAATATTTTCTAGGGATAATAGCTCTAGGGACATGGAGCGCTTTCTTAACAAAGGTTTACGAATATTCTAAGATATTTTTACAGTATTTAACCGTGGCTGACCATGACTTTTCCCAGTATTGATTTATTAGCAATTCGTCAGGGTGAGATAAAAGATTTAGCGGGCATGAATTTGGCAGGGGCTGATTTAGCGGGTGCAGACCTAGCAGGAGCGAATTTACGGGCAAATTTGCGCGGTGCTGACCTAACTGGGGCAAATTTAAGGGGAGCAGATTTTCGTAATGCCGATTTACGCGGGGCAATTCTCCTCGATGCGATCATGACTGGGGCAAGTTTGGCCGGCGCTTTTTTAGCCGGGGCGGTTTTTAATCATCTAGATTTGTCCGGGGCGGATTTTCGCGGTGTCGATGGCCGGGGAGTCAATTTTGTCGGGGCGATTTTAACCCAAGCGGATTTTACTAGCGCTAATCTTTCTGGGGCAGATCTGTCGGCAACTGATTTAGAGGAAGCAATTTTTTTCGGGGCGGTTTTACGGGGAACAAATTTTACTGATGCCAATCTTCTTTGTGCTAGTTTAACCTCGGCAGTAACCACGGGGGCAATTTTCGATCGAGCTTGTTTAGAAGGGACAGGATTAACCTAAATGGCTTATAGATAAAAGAAGATGAGTTTCTAATTAGTTGCTGGAACCTGATCTAGATTGAAAAATCTTACTCATTCCCCTGTTTATCGGCCTCCATAGCTCCAGCTATTCTGAACCATTTAACACCTTTGCTGCCCTGGATATTCTTCTTGACCAAATTTATCAAGTTTTTGCCATTCTCGACCGGAAAATTTAATTTAATTGTCCGGGTAATCAGTGCAGTTATTGAAGAATTTTACCCAACCAATTAAGCAATCAATCTACTTCCTTAAGGGAACCTAGAAGAAAAGACTATGCACAAAAATGATAGGATTGATTGATACCTAGCTGCCGTTAATCGCCCTCGATGAAACCTTTACGCCAACTTTACCACTATTTAAGTTTATTTTGCCTCTGTCTTCTTCTGACCGTGGGCTGTCAGTCCACTAATTCAAATTTACCACAACGAGATAGCGATCGCCTGATAATTGGGACAACCCTAAAACCGCGCTCGCTCGATCCGGCCGATAGTTATGAGTTAGCAGGACTTTTTATTATTTATAATCTCGGTGAAACTCTCTACACCTACGCCGAAGGAACCACTAATTTAAAGCCTCTCCTTGCCACGGAATTACCCCAAATTAGCCCCGATGGTTTGACTTATACTATCCCAGTACGTCGGGGAGTTATCTTTCATGATGGCACGGTTTTTAACGCAGAGGCGATGAAGTTTTCCTTAGAAAGATTTATCAAAAATGGTGGCGAACCTTCCTTTCTTCTGCGGGATACAATTGATAGGATCACCGCCAGCAAAGAAGACGAAATTACTATTAAATTAACCAGACCTTTTGCCGCTTTTCCCGCTCTTTTAGCTTATCCCGGAGCCTGTGCGGTTTCACCAAAATTTTATCAAATTGGCGAGGGTAAATTCAAACCAGAAGAATTTATCGGCACAGGACATTATCAATTAAAAGCAGTTACTAGCGATTCTTTTAGTTTAGAAGCCTTTGATCGCTATTGGGGAGAACCAGCCAAAAATAAGGGAGTTAATGTGCAAATTTATCTCTCGAATCCTGCCAATTTATTCAACGGTTTTCAAACGGGAGCGGTGGATATTGCCTATCAATCTTTACTGCCTCCTCAAGTGAGAAAATTACGCACAGAAGCAGCCCAGGGAAAATGGCAAGCGATCGAATCTTCTGGGGCAGCAATTAACTTTATGAGCGTCAATCTCAAAAGTGAACCCACCAATAATATTTTAGTGCGACAAGCTATTGCTTCTCTAGTCGATCGAGATTTACTTAATGATCGCATTTTACAAGGTCAAGGCATACCTCTTTTTAGTCTCATTCCTACTACTTTTTCCGAGTCACAACCGGTGTTTAAAGAGCGCTATGGCAACCATAATATAGAGCAAGCCAAACAATTACTAAAAACTGCTGGTTATAGTCCAGAAAAACCCGCAATTGTAGAAGTTTGGCACTCCTCGGGATCGATCACTTCCAGCACTGTAGCGGCAGTGCTGAAAGCCCTATCAAAACGCGATTTAGATAATAGTATTCAATTTGAACCCAATAGTATCCTAGGAGCGGCATTTTTCCGTAATATTGGCCGGGGACTTTATACCACTGCCCTATCTAATTGGTATCCCGATTTTTTGGATGCAGATAACTATATTTATCCCTTTTTAGATTGTGCTAAAGGTTCCCCAGACACTGGCTGCGAAGAGGGAGGATCCCAAAGTCAAGGCTCATTTTTTTATAGTCAAGAAATGAATCAATTAATCGCACAATCCCGTCGGGAAAGTAACCCAGCCAAAAGAAAGCAAATTTTTGGCAAAATTCAAGAAATTCTCGCCGATGAAGTTCCCTATATTCCCCTTTGGCAAACTAAGGAATACGCTTTTGCTCGCAATGGCATCACGGGAGTTATCATCAATCCCAGTCAAACTTTTCCCTTTTGGACAATTGCCAAAAAATCCTGATAATTAATTATCAGTTATCAGATGTGAGGTTTCAGTTATCAGATGTGAGTTTTCAGTTATCAGATGTGAGTTTTCAGCTTACTGATTACTGATTACTGTTTACTGTTCACTGAAAAAACTTCCCACTCCCGATTCCCTTCCTCATTCTCCATTTTCCTATGAAACTAACAGCAATGTCCTTTAATATTCGCTACGATAAACCCGATCCCGATGAGCGTAATTGGCGAGTAAGAAGGGAAGCAGTAGCGGCTTTAATTGCTCACTATTCTCCCGATATAATTGGTACTCAGGAAGCTCGCGCTAATCAATTATTGGATCTACACCGTTTATTGCCAAAATACCAAAGCTTAGGCAGCGATCGCAGGGGGACGGGATTAGATGAACATTGTGCGATTTTATATCAACCAAGTCGGTTAAAATGTTTAGAAATATACGAATTTTGGCTATCGGAAACTCCCGATATTATTGGCAGTATCACTGAAGCTTGGGGTAATCCTTATCCCCGCATGGTAACAGGTGCTAAATTTCGCACTCTTGAGGGGCAAACTTTGCAGTTTTATAACACCCATCTCGATTACTATAGCGACAAAGCTAAGGACTTAGGGGCTAAGTGCATACAAGAGCATTTTTGTCAACTAGATTTAACAAAAGATTACCTATTTTTAACGGGTGATTTTAATGTTAATTCTCAGCAATTACCCCGTCAGATTTTAACTCAACCTCTCCAGTCAGAAATTAAATTAAAGGACGCTTTAGCAGATTTGGAATTAGCCGAACAAATGAGCTTTAATAATTACACTGATAACCCTTATTTAGCCATCGATACAATTTATTATGATAGCCGTTTGCAGTTAGATTGGGCAAAAGTCGATCGTTCTCGTTGGTTGAATCTTATTCCTTCTGATCATTATCCCGTAATTGCTGCTTTTACCTTGCCCTAAAAATAGATTATTTTTGTATTTAGCAAATATATAGAGGCTGAAAGCTTCAGCAGGCTCTGGTGATTCGATGGTTAAATTTGTTAATTTTTTTAAACGGCAAAAAAATTAACAATAAGCGCAGGCCTGGCCAGATATACATCTCTCTCAATGGCGAAACCAATAATAATTATTCCCAAAAACTTAATATTTATTTACGTTTTTAAAGGGCAGTAATTACCGCATTTGTGTTATAATAATAACAATAACAATTTCTTAACCGAGGAAAAATTTATGAGCATCGAAGACAAAATGAAGGCTGCTGCCAAAAATGTCGAGGGGAAAGTACAATCGGCTGCTGGAGAATTAACTGGCGACGAGAAAATGAAAGCAGAAGGAGAATTAAAGCAGGTACAAGCAGCGGCAATGAACGTGGCAGCTGATGTCAAAGATAAGGCAGAAAATTTGTTGGAGGACATGAAAAACGCCGCCCAGGACGCAATCGAAAACATTAAAGACAAAATTAACTGAACGGGATTAAAATCATGATTAATGTCATTTCTTGGATAATTTTGGGCTTTATTGCTGGTGCGATCGCAAAAGCTATTTATCCTGGGCGACAGGGGGGTGGTATTTTGGCCACGACTTTGCTAGGAATTATCGGGGCTTTTGTGGGGGGAACTCTGTTAAATTTGATTCAAACTGGCAGTTTTGCCCTAGCGGGTTCTACCTTAAGCATACCGGGCATTTTTGTCGCTATTATCGGTGCGATCGTGTTTATTTTCCTCTGGGGATTAGTCACGACTTCCCGTCCTGACTAATAGTCTTAACTCCTGTTTATTTGATTAATTCCACCCCATCTTTGCCGTCAATATCTTGTAGATAAACTTTTACCTGTTCCTCGGCTGCGGTGGGTAGTTTTTTGCCTGTAAAATCCGGGTGAATTGGTAATTCCCGATGACCACGATCAACTAACACTAATAAGCGGATTTTTTGCGGTCTGCCATACTCAATAATAGCATTGAAAGCGGCGCGGATCGTGCGACCTTTATAGATAACATCATCGACTAAAATCACAGTTTTTCCCGTGACATCTAGGGGCATTTTGGTTTTAGCAGGAGTGCGGGTTTTAATGCGATCAAGATCGTCGCGATAGAAGGTAATATCGATCGCTCCCACGGGAACTTTTACCCCTTCTAAGCTTTCAATTTGACTAGCAATTAAATTAGCTAAAGGCACTCCTCGCGTGTAGATACCAATCAAAATCAAGTTATTTAAATCGCCACTTTTTTCGATAACTTCGGAAGCTAAACGGGTAAGGGTGCGACGAATTTCGTCAGCCGAGAGAATTTCAATTAACTGTGGAGTCATAATTTTCCAAGACAAGAGGGGATAGGGGATAGGGAAATTTTTACTTCAATTTTCCTTTAAAACCATCTCTATCATTAAAGAATATAATTATTTTCACTTACCTATTTTACCTCGATCGCTCATGAGTGATGAATTATTGCCAAAATCTGCCCTAGAATTAGCCCAACTGATTCGCACTAAACAAATCTCCCCCCTAGAATTAACCCATTTATACCTCGACAGAATTGAGAAATTTGACTGTCAAATTGGTAGTTTTGTCCATGTCGCTGGGGAAAGCGCCCTAGCAACCGCCAGCGCCCAAACGGAACAATTAAGTCAAATCGCCGATACTGCCGAATTACCGCCTTTTTTTGGAGTTCCCACCGCCATTAAAGACTTAAATGCCGTCGCTGGAATGCCCGTTAGTTACGGAGTCGCCGCCCTCCGGGGAAATATTGCCCAGTACGATGAAGGAATCGTCACCAGAATGAAAAGGGCGGGTTTTATCCTTCTGGGCAAAACTGCCACTTCCCAACTAGGTTCCTTTCCCTACACCGAAAATCCGGGTTTTTTGCCGACTCGTAACCCCTTCAACCGCGATTATACCGCAGGAGGTTCTAGTGGCGGGGCAGCGGCAGCTGTAGCGGCGGGTTTCTGCCCGATTGCCCAGGGTTCCGACGGTGGCGGTTCGGTGCGTACTCCGGCGGGTTGTTGCGGTTTGGTGGGGATAAAACCCAGTCGTGGGCGCGTTTCCTATGCCCCAGTGGGGGAATTTCAAAGCGGTATCGCCACTAACGGCACTCTTTCTAAGACGGTGGCAGATGGGGCAGCGCTGCTTACCGTGATTTCGGGCTATACGACGGGCGATCCCTACTGGCTACCCGATCCAGCCTTTTCTTTCCTAGAAGCCACCAAAAGAGGCGTAAAACCCCTAAGAATCGCTTTTTCTACTTCCATATCCCCCTTCGGCGAAGCGGCTTCCGTCTATAAAAATGCTGTTATCGAGACGGCTAAAATTTTAGAGGACATGGGGCATCATTTAACGGAGTATTCTCCCGATTTACAGGCTTTAATCGCTCCTTTTAGCCTTATTTGGCAAGCGGGTACGGCGGCGACGGGAATTCCGAAGGAGTTATTAAGTCCCCTTAATCAATGGTTATTAGACAATTCTGGCAGCGCTGGGGAATACCTGCAAGCGGTGCGGCAGATGCACGTTATTTCGCGGCAAATTGTGGCGATATTTGATAATTTTGATGTCTTACTTTTGCCCATTTTCCTACATCAACCCCCCGGAATTGGTGAGTGGGAAAATTTACCACCGGAAGAAGCAATTAATAATATAATTCGTTGGATTGCCCCTTCTCCCATTGCTAATGCGAGTGGCCTACCCGCGATTGCTTTACCCACAGGAGTGGATAGTCAGGGTTTACCCGTGGGAATTCAGTTAGTTGGTAAACCTGCCGATGAAATCACTTTGTTAGGTTTATCGGCACAATTAGAGGCAGCTAATCCTTTCGGTTTGATGGCTAATTTTAACTAGCAAGACTTTCGGTAAATTGGGGAATGGAAGCGATAAGTTTACGGGTGTAATCACTTTGGGGAGAGTTAATAATTTGGTTAGCTGTACCCATTTCCTCAATTTTACCTTTATTCATCACCATAATGCGATCGCTCATAAATCTGACAACACTTAAATCGTGGGAAATAAAGATATAAGTGAGATTAAATTCCTGCTGTAATTCTTTGAGTAAATTTAAGACTCCCGCTTGCACGGAAACATCCAAAGCAGAGACAGATTCATCACAGATAATAAACTGAGGATTTAAGGCTAAAGCGCGAGCAATACACACCCTTTGTCGTTGTCCTCCTGATAGTTGATGGGGATAGCGATCAAACCAATTAGGATCAAGTTTAACTCGTTCTAATAAATATTCTACTCGTTCACGTTGCTTTTGGGAATTGCCGCCGGTATGATGAATAACCAGCGGTTCTAAAATTGCTTTACCAATGGATAAACGGGAATTCAGGGAGTTGTAGGGATTCTGAAAAACTATCTGTAATTCCCGTCGCAGTAATCTTAATTTTGGATCGCTGGGGTTTAATTTAGCGAGATTTTCTCCTCGGAAATAGATATTTCCAGAAGTGGCAGGAATTAAGCGCAGAATTGTCCTTGCTAGGGTTGATTTCCCGCAGCCCGATTCACCGACTAAACCGAGGGTTTCCCCCTGTTTAACGGTAAAACTGATCTGATCTACGGCATTAAAAAAGGTCTTTACTTGCCCGAAAACTCCCTTAACTGGAAATCTAACCGATAAATTTTCTACCGATAAAATATTCTCGTGATTCTGTAAACCTTCAATTCTGCTTTCTTCCTCTTGGAGAGTAATAAACTTAACTGCCGGTGGAGTAATTTCCTGTAATTCAATAATCTTACCTTGAGAGTCTTTTTCCACTTGTAAAAAATCGCTGACGGTGGGCAATTTTTCGGGACGAGAGTTTAAGCGTGGACGACAGGCAAGTAAACCTTTTGTGTAGGGATGTTGGGGATAATTTAATACTTCTTCTTTAGTTCCCTGTTCGACAATTTCTCCTTGATACATCACGACAATTTGATCGGCAATTTCGTTAATAACTCCTAGATCATGGGAGATAAAAACCATTGACATTTCTCGATCGCTTTTACACAAATCTCGTAATAATCTTAATATTTCTGCTTGGACAGTCACATCTAAAGCGGTGGTTGGTTCATCGGCAATTAATAGAGTAGGATTACAAGAAATCGCCATGGCAATCATTACCCTTTGTAATTGTCCCCCCGATAATTCGTGAGGATAACGCTTAAGAATTACCTCTTTTTGTTCCTGAATATAAGTTCTAATTTTTTCTCTGACATGACCCTTATTTTCTAAGGGAAAAGTTTCTATATACTTCTCCTCTAACTGTTCATCACTGGGTAATAAGCGCACTTCTTGCAGTAGAGAGATTGCTTGATTTTTTGCCTGTTCAGTGCTGACTTTTTGATGCAGTAAAATTGCTTCGGTAATTTGAAACTCGATGTTATAAACTGGATTAAGAGAACTCATTGGTTCTTGGAAAATCATCGCCATTTCTCCCCCGCGATAATAACGCAATTCTTCCGGGGGAATAGATAATAAATCTACTGCTTGCATTGACTGACCTTTTGCCGGACGAAAGCAAATTTCTCCCCCGGTAATTTTTCCCGGAGAGGGAACCAGTCCCATGAGTGCGAGGGAGGTGACGGATTTTCCCGAACCCGACTCCCCCACACAACCGAGAACTTGACCTTTCTGCAAGCTAAAACTAATGTTATTAACGGCGACTGTTGTTCTTTTGTGATTAGAAAATTCAACGGTGAGATGGCGAACGTCGAGAACTTTGTTATCCATAGCTCTTTAACTGGTGAAACCTAGCATCATCTTAACCTAAGTTGTCAATTTTAACTATATGGCAGTTATCTTATTGAGATTTTTAAAGGGAAAATCTCTGCTAAAATTGGGTGTTACTTCCGATTTTATTACTTAATCCAAGCTTTTGGGGGGTTCTATCCCCCAAACCCCAGAGCGCATTAGTTTTTCTGTGAGATGCTTACAGGCAGTTGTTGATATATTTGTAACAATTTAAGAGTCACTGATAATACCTGATTGTCGGTATTTCTGCAAATGTGAGATGCTCCCCATTTTTTTAGCTACAAGAAGACCCAGAGAATAGGGAGGCTAAAGTGTTGAAAGTATCATCAATATTTAAAACTAAACCTTTTGCTGTCCGGTTATCCCATAAGAGTTAAGGATAAACACAAAGGCACAAAGAACACAAACAGAAAGACAGATTCGATTTACTGATAAATATAGCTTTTTCTGTTTAAAAACCGTCTAAAAAAGGAATAGAGCCTGAAACTCTATTCCTGAATCAAAATTTTCAGTTAATTTTTAACCCTATACCAGCGCAGAAGTCAAAGCTTCTTTGAGGATAGCGACTTTATCGGTTTGTTCCCAGGGTAAATCGAGATCATTGCGACCAAAATGACCATAAGCGGCCACCTCTTGGTAAAAACGCTCGCCTCTTTCACTGGGTAAACCGCGCAGATTAAAGGTTTGGATAATACCGGCCGGACGGAGTTCAAAGTATTTATTGATTAAGTCCAGAATCACATCATCAGCGACTTTGCCAGTGCCAAAGGTTTCCACGAAGAGACTCACCGGACGAGCTACCCCAATCGCATAACCCACTTGAATCTCGCACTTATCGGCCAAACCAGCAGCGACGATATTTTTGGCCACATAACGACAAGCATAGGCCGCGGAGCGATCGACTTTGGTAGGATCCTTACCGGAGAAAGCGCCGCCACCGTGACGAGAATAGCCACCGTAGGTATCGACGATAATTTTCCGTCCCGTTAATCCCGCGTCGCCTTGGGGTCCACCAATGACGAATTTTCCGGTGGGATTAACCAGATAACGGGTATTGGCATCGGGTTTAATCTCTAAATCGCTGAAGACCGGTTGTACTACCGCTTCCCAGAGATCACTTTTAATCTTTTGTTGGACGAGATCATTATCGGTGATATCGCCGATAGTAGCATCGTGTTGGGTAGAAACAAGGATAGTATCGATACCCACGGGACGACCATCTTCATAAATGACCGATACTTGCGTTTTACCGTCGGGACGCAGATAGGACAGTTCACCCGTTTTTCTGACTGCCGCTAAACGGCGAGCGATGCGGTGGGCTAAACTAATCGGTAAGGGCATAAATTCGGGGGTTTCATTGCAAGCGAAACCGAAGACAATACCCTGGTCTCCCGCACCAATTTTATCGAGTTCATCATTGCTGAGAAGTTCGCGATTTTCCTGAGCAGCCGTGACCCCCTGGGAAATATCGGGAGATTGTTCGTCTAAAGCGACTAAAACGGTGCAACTATTCGAGGAAAAGCCGTTATCTGCGTTGATATAGCCGATTTCAGCGATTTTCTTGCGAACTAAATCGACGAAATGAACCTGTGCTTTCGAGGTGATTTCACCAGTAATCAAGACTAACCCTGTATTGACAACCACTTCAGCCGCTACACGACTGTGGTCATCTTGGGATAACAGAGCATCGAGAATAGTATCGGAAATCTGGTCACAAATTTTATCGGGATGTCCCTCTGTCACCGATTCGGAGGTGAACAAATAACGTTTAGACAAGTGATGTCCCTCATATGGTAGTACATTTGAACGCAAAAAGATTCCAAGAAATCTTTGATCATATAGTGTAACAGGGAATTTGTAGAGATCGAGTATGTTCAATAAGAAACCGCCCGAACATTGTCCGGACGGAGTGTGGTGTGAGGAGTGAACGGAAACTTTCGTCTCCGCTAATTCCATTGTAGATGACAACTTAGAATCTTGAGCGATTTGAAACAAACTAGCCCAAAAAATTTTTATTTCTTGAAGGGGTTGACTAATGCCCGATCCCCTTCTCGATGATGTAGCCTGATTAATAGAGGTCGCAGAGCTATACGGAAAGATTTTGACATCCTCACCGCCGTAAACGGACGGTGATTCCCAAACCTCACGATTTAGGTTTCTGCTTCTTTCCCTTGCGGGGTTCCGCACCTGCCTTAACAGAGTAAATCTGTTCTGGTCTTATGGTCGCTCTACAGACTGACA
>NZ_JADBSA010000232.1:0-7895 GCF_020246945.1 Microcystis sp. M113S1
GTCAACTACCTAATTTTCAGGGAAAAAGTACCTGAATTTTCCCCCTGATCACTCCCATGCCTGGTACTTTTTGATTGACAAAAAGTCTAAAAGTCTTACCCAACAAGGTTTTTAGATTTATTCAGCAGACCCTACTTAAGTACCTAATAGCATTTTTCACCCTGAAACATCGATTTTTAGTACAATATTACTGCAATATTAAAAGCAGCAAACGAGTAAACAGCGATGATCACCGGCGAATTAAAATCCAAAATAGATAAACTTTGGACAACCTTCTGGAATAACGGCATTAGTAACCCGCTTTCGGTAATCGAGCAGATTTCCTATTTACTCTTTATCAAGCGCCTAGATGACCTAGAACTGGCTAAAGAGCGCAAAGCCCAACGATTAGGCGAAAAACTGGAAAATCCCACCTTTACCCCCAGCCAACAGCATATCCGTTGGTCGCACTTCAAAAATCTCGATGATGCCGAGACAATGCTCCAGATTGTCCGGGATGAAGCGTTTCCCTTTATCAAAGATCTGGGGCAATTCTCCAAGGGTAGCACCTACGCCAAACACATGAGAGACGCGGTGTTTCTCATCGCCTCCCCGGCGCTGCTGGCCACGGTAATCGAGCAAATCGAAAAAATCCCGATGGAGGATCGCGACACCAAGGGCGACCTTTACGAGTATATGCTCTCAAAACTGAGTACAGCCGGGACTAACGGACAGTTCCGCACGCCGCGCCATATTATCAAATTGATGGTGGAGTTATTAGCACCCGGACTGAGGGAGGTTATCTGTGATCCGGCCTGTGGCACAGGAGGCTTTTTAGTAGCGGCTGCCGAGTATGTGCGGGAGTTAAAGGACAGCGAGGGGGGACGATTGCTCCATGAACGCGGCAACCTAGAGCATTTCAATAACCAAATGTTCCACGGTTTTGATTTCGATGCGACGATGTTACGCATTGGCAGTATGAACCTGATGTTACACGGTATCGAGCAGCCGATTATCGAGGCCCGGGATTCCCTCTCGGAGGATCACGCCGGGGTAGAGGATAGTTTTACCATGATTCTGGCTAATCCACCGTTTAAGGGTTCGGTGGAGAAATCTACTATTGCCAAGGATTTATCGAAAATCATCGACACCACTAAAACCGAGTTATTATTCATGGCCCTGTTTTTGCGGTTGCTGAAGACGGGGGGAAAAGGCGCGGTAATTGTGCCGGATGGGGTGCTATTTGGCTCGTCCAAGGCCCACAGGGACATCCGCACCATCTTGGTGGAAGAACATAAGCTAGAGGGGGTGATATCGATGCCGTCGGGGGTGTTTAAACCTTACGCGGGGGTATCTACCGCGATTCTCATCTTTACGAAGCTGGGGGTAAAAGAAAAGGGGACTGACTTCGTTTGGTTTTATGACATGATGGCGGATGGTTTCTCTCTCGATGATAAACGCCAACCGATTGCCGATAATGATATCCCGGATTTGCTGCGCTGTTGGCATAATCGCGACTCCGCTCAGGACACCAACCGCAAAGCGAAGGCGTTTTTTGTGCCTCGCGAGGAGATTCAAGCCAATGCTTATGATCTATCAATTAACCGCTATAAAGAGATAGAGTACGAGGAAGTGAGCTATGAGCCTCCAAAGGTGATTTTACAGAAGTTAAGGGCTTTAGAGGCTGATATTCGTCAGGATTTGGACGCATTAGAGGAGATGTTAGGAGATTAGGAGATGAAAAATCTACAGCCATTAGACCTACATCCTCTCAAAACCGAATCCGAGTATGAGGCCGCTTTACTGGAGATTGAGTCGCTTCTGGAAGTACCTCCGGGGACACCGGAAGCAGCGCGCTTAGATTTGCTTGCCACACTGGTTGATGCCTATGAACAGGAACATTTTCCCATCGCTCTACCGGATCCTATCGAAGCGATTCGGTTTTATCTAGAGAGCCGAGGATTAGACGCTCAGGTTCTGATACCTATTCTCGGCGATCAGGAACAGGTAAATCAAGTATTAAACCGCCAACAGCCCCTATCGCTGGAGATGATTCGGCAACTGCATCAAATCTGCAATATTTCGGCAGAGGTGCTAATTCAGTCCTACGCACTGGAGGGGGTGTTATGAAAAATCTACAGCTAGAGGTTATTCTGCGGGAGATAAAAGATTATTTCCATCTGCTCTATCAAAACCAATTACCGAAAATCGTCCTTTACGGTTCCCAAGCACGGGAAGATGGACGGGAAGATTCTGATATCGATCTTTTGGTCATTCTTTCTGGTGTGGTGGATCCCTATCAGGAAATTGACCGCACGAGTGAATTTATCGCTAGGCTTTGCCTTGATTATAATGTGGTTGTTTCCCGTCATTTTATCTCTGCGGCAAAGTTCCAGAGCGGAGATAATCCATTTCTTGACAACATACGACGGGAAGGGGTTACGCTATGACAGTGACGACAAAGCAACAGGTAATTAGTCTGCTAGAGCAAAATCAAGGGGAATTACGGCGATTGGGAGTTAGTCGCTGTGGTTTGTTCGGATCTTTTCGGACAGAGCAGACGACAGAGAAAAGCGATGTGGATATTTTGGTGGTGTTTCAACCCGGGATGAAAACGTTTAATAATTTTATGGATTTATGTTTCTTTTTGGAGGAGTTGTTTAGTAGGAGTGTGGATCTGGTTACACCTGAGTCATTGAGTCCTTTTTTTGGACAACGAATTCTCGATGAGGTGGAATATGTCCTTTAAAAATATGCCGGTAGGGTGGGTTAGACGGCAACAATCTAGGCGTTAAAGTCAATCTAACAATCCGTCGTAACCCACCGTTTTAGTCCACCGAAAGGATGTTTGATTTATGTTTGAAAATAAGATTGATCAGGTTTTACAAGCGTTAAAGGAGATGTTGGGATGAAAGTTGCGGGCATAGTAATTGAGCTTCCAAAAACATGGCAATGGGCTAATTGCTCAGAAGTTATAGATGTCCGCGATGGAACGCATGAAACTCCCAAATATGTATCTGAGGGTTATCCACTCGTCACTTCTAAAAACTTAAAACCTGATGGGATAGACTTTTCGACGATCTCATATATTTCTGAGAAAGATCATCTTGAAATTAGCAAAAGATCAAGGGTAGATCGTAATGACATACTCTTTGCCATGATTGGGACAATTGGCAATCCAGTTCTGGTTGATATAGATACAGAATTCTCGATTAAAAATGTAGCATTATTCAAATTTGCGAACAGTCCTATTGATCCTCGATATTTTAGATATCTTCTCAAAACTCGAATAATAGAGCGACAACTTGATTTTGAAGAAAGAGGGGGAACTCAAAAGTTCGTATCGCTAAAAGTCTTGCGGAATATGAAGATTCCTTATCCACCCCTCGAAGAACAGCGAAGAATTGCGGCAATTTTAGATAAAGCGGATGGGGTGCGACGCAAGCGCAAAGAGGCGATTCGGTTGACTGAGGAGTTGTTAAAATCGACTTTTCTAGAGATGTTCGGTGATCCCGTTACTAATCCGAAAGGGTGGGAGATAAAGAAACTAGAGGAAGTCACCACTAAAATCACCGATGGTGTTCACTCTCGACCAAATTATACTGAGCAAGGAGTCCCTTTTATTTCTGTTAAAGATATTACGACGGGCGAATTAAAGTTTGATGATTGCAAGTTCATCAGCGAAGAAGATCACAAAAAATATAAGAAAAGATGTAACCCCGATATGGGCGATATTTTATACACAAAGGTCGGGGCAACATATGGTCGTCCAGCCCTTGTGAATGTAAAGAGTGAATTTTCACTATATGTGAGCGTTTGCCTTATTAAACCCCAAAGAGATTTGATTTTTCCCGAATTTCTGAAAGAAGCATTGGCTACACCAGCACTTAAAAGTCAAGCAGATCGATCTATTAAAGGTATTGGAGTTCCTGATTTGCATCTCAATATGATAAAAGATTTTATTGTTCCAGTGCCTCCCATCTATAAACAAAAAGAATTTTTAGAAATAGCCTCCAAAATACAGTTTTCAAAAGAAAGTTTAACATCTTGTTCTCAAGAATCCGAAAATCTCTTCAACTCCCTTTTACAACGCGCCTTTCGCGGGGAACTGTAGCCATGGCATCCCGTAGATTACTGCCATAATCTTGTGGGAAATGCCATTAAAAAAGACCGTTGGACAATTAACTAAGATTCCTATCATCTCACACTGTCAAGAGGGAAAAACCTAGATAAAATAACCGAACTTGCTGTTTTTTTATATAACTGTTAAACAATAACCAAGTAAAATATAGAGATAGCCAAAACTTTGGGGATAATAGACTTATAGACTGGGGAGCGCAATATGGTGTCAAACTTCTCCTTCCTGCGAGATCAATTCCCGACAATCTACGATCATGCCAGCCAAGCGGAGGGATTAGTCTTCAGTAACCCCCGGGCCAGTTGCTTCTATACCCGTTTTGTCCTAGAACAAATGGTCTGCTGGCTCTATGAAAACGACCCCTACCTGCAACCGCCCCGGGACAATAGCCTAGGCGCTCTCATCCACGAGCAAACCTTTAAAGATAACCTTAAACCAGGACTTTTCGGCAAAATTCGCACCATCCACAAAGTCGGCAATAGCGCCGCTCACCATGGCGGACAAATCAGCGATCGCGACTCCCTGCACCTGATCGAGGAACTCTTTCATATCACCTACTGGCTGGTGCGGTTTTACGGGCAGAATGGGCGAGAATTGGGCGATATTAGCTTCGATCGCCAGAAAATTCCCAGTTTCGCCGTCCCCAGTCAAAAAGAACTGCAAGACCTAGAAAAACGCCTTTCCCAAAGCGATACCCTGCGCCAAATTGCAGAGGCCAAACAGTGCCAAACCGAGGCCGAACTCGCGGCCGCTAGGGCCGAACGGGATGCCCTCCTCGCCCAAAATAATGCGATCGCCGATAACCACGACTACAACGAAGCCGACACCCGCCATTATCTGATCGATGTACTACTCAAAGAAGCCGGCTGGGATACCAAAGCCCCCAACGCCACAGAGTTGGAGGTGTGGGGGATGCCCATCCAAAAAGCGGGGGATACCGGGCGCGGTTTCGTCGATTATGTACTATGGGGTGACGACGGTAAACCTCTCGCCCTCGTGGAGGCAAAACGCACCAGCAAAAGCCCCAACAGCGGCCAACAACAGGCCAAACTATACGCCGACTGCTTAGAAAAAAACTACGGCCAGCGCCCCGTTATTTTCTACAGTAACGGGCCAGAAACCTATCTCTGGGATGATCATACCTATCCCCCCCGCCCCGTCCTCGGTTTCCTGGGAAAAACCGAGCTAGAACGGCTAATTTTCCGCCGTTCCCACCGTAAACCCCTCAGCACTAGCCAAATTAACGAGGATATCGTCGGCCGTCCCTACCAGAAAGAGGCCATCCGTCGCATCACTGAAACCTTTGAAGAAAAGCGCGGCCGTAAATGCCTACTGGTCATGGCCACGGGAACCGGTAAAACCCGAACTGCAATCGCATTGGTGGAACTGCTCAAGAGCGCCAATTGGGTAAACCGAGTCCTGTTTCTGGCCGATCGCAATGCCCTATTAAAGCAAGCATACCGCGCCTTTCAGCGTCATCTACCCAGCGTTACCGTCCTGGATCTGACCCGTAGCAAGGACGTGACGGGGGCTAACGTCATCCTCTCCACCTATCAAACCATACTCAACGCCATCGATCGCATGGATGCAAATGGACGAATGTTTGGGGTGGGGTATTTTGACCTCGTGATCGTCGATGAGGCTCATCGCTCTATTTATCGCAAATACGGCGAAATCTTCCATTATTTCGATGCTCTGCTGGTGGGACTAACTGCCACACCACGCTCGGAAGTAGATCGCGATACCTACCGCATTTTCGAGCTACAGCAGGGGGTTCCTACCTTCGCCTACGAGTTAGAGGATGCAGTTAAGGATGGCCATCTTGTACCTCCCAAGGGTGTTACTGTGCCGTTTAAATTCCTGCGTACCGGGGTTAAATACAGCGATCTAACCCCGGAGGAGCAGCTAGACTACGAGGAGAAGTTCCGGGACGAGGAAAGCGGCGAACTACCGCGGGAAATTAACGCAGCTGCCCTTAATCAATGGTTATTTAATATCGACACCGTGGATCAAGCGTTAAGAATTTTGATGCAACGGGGGCTAAAGGTCAACAGTGGCGATCGATTGGGTAAAACGATTATTTTTGCCCGTAATCACCGGCACGCCCAATTTATCTGCGATCGCTTTAATAGTAACTATCCTCACTACAAAGGTCATTTTGCCAAAATTATTGACAGTCACGACAATTACGCCCAGAGTCTCCTAGACGACTTTAGCAAGGTCAATAAAGAACCAATTATCGCCGTCTCGGTGGATCTGCTCGATACCGGCGTAGATGTGCCAGAAGTGGTCAATTTGGTGTTTTTTAAGCCCGTATTCTCCCGGGTGAAGTTTAACCAGATGATCGGGCGCGGGACTCGTCTCTGTCAGGATTTGTTCGGCCCTGGCAACCATAAAACCGAGTTTCTGGTCTTCGACCTCTGCGGGAATTTCGAGTATTTCCAGCAGGATATCGATGAAACAAGGGAGAAAATACCCGAAAGCCTCACCAGTCGCCTAGTTAAACATCGCCTCGAGTTGGCTACCCGCCTCGCTCCCTGCAAGCAAAGCGCAACCCCTAGAGCGAGAGAGCAGTCCTCTACTTACAAAGTCGATCGATCCAGCGACCTATACACGAGTTTGCTCGATGCACTCCATCAACACATCGCCACCATGCCCCGGGATAATTTTCTGGTGCGTCGTCGCTTGCCGCAGGTGAAGACCTTTAGTCAGCGCCAGCGTTGGAACAACCTGAGTCAGGAGGACGTGGCCACTATTGCCGACTCCTTAGCCGGTTTACCCAATGGTTTGCCCAATGAGGATCCCCTAGCCAAGGAATTCGACCTTCTTTGTTTGCAACTGCAATTAGCCATTCTCAAGGCATCCGGTAGCTATGAGCGATTGCGGGACAAAGTGCGCGATCTTCTCGTTCAACTGGAGACTAAGCCCGATATACCGATGATTAAGGGGCAATTAGCCTTTATTCGCGAGGTGCAAGCCGAAAGCTGGTGGACCGGAGCAACGCCGTTAATGGTGGAAGGGATTCGGGTACGCGTCCGGGATCTGGTCAAGTTTATCGATCGCCAAAAGCAGCAGAGCGTGATTACCGATTTTGTCGATGAGATGGGGGAGGTGCAGATTGTCGATATTCCCACCCATCAGACCGGTTTTAGTCGCGAACAGTATCGCCGGAAAGTCGAGTCCTATATCCGTCAGCATCAGGATCACCTTGCGATCGCTAAGTTGCGGCGCAATATCCCCCTAACGGACAGGGATTTATCTGCCCTAGAGGAGATGCTATTTTCGGCCGCAGAAATTGAGAGCCGTCAGCGTTTTGAGGAGGTCTTTGGCCGGACGAAAAGCCTCAAGCTCCTGATCCGGGAAATCGTCGGACTCGATCGCCAAGCGGCTAAACAAGCTTTTGGCCGTTATTTGCAGGGGACAAACTTCTCGGCCAATCAAATCCGTTTTATCGAAAATATCATCGATATCCTCACTAAAAACGGAGTTATGAATCCGGGGGCGCTCTACGAGCCTCCCTTTACCGATAACCATCCCGAAGGGCTAGATGGGATGTTTAATGATCGGGAAGCTGATCGGATCGTCTCGATTCTGCGATCGTTTAATGAGTCCGTTGATGCGGTCTAAGAGCAAGCGCGTACTGCTATAAAATAAGAGCATGAAAACTGACACGATTTTTTATCAACTCTTTCAATCTTTCCCCTCTATCTTCTTTGAATTAATTCAACTCCCTATCAACGAAGCCAATAACTACCGCTTTGACTCAGTGGAAGTCAAA
>NZ_JADBSA010000233.1:0-3101 GCF_020246945.1 Microcystis sp. M113S1
CAACCCCCAACCCCCACCGAAAAACTTTTTCAGCAGACCCTAGTTAATGCCGAATTATCTCCCGGTCAATTCTTTGCCAACGTTTTTTCCAGTGGCTAGTCGGTTCTAAGTCACAGAGAGCCTGTTCAGTGCGACGACGTTGTATAATCACTTCGGCCAGGTCGGTTAAAGTCGGGTCTCGATAGGGAATAGCGGCTTTAGTTTGCAGATGTTCCCGTTCCTGTGCCGATAGAGATGGGGGTAAGGACAAAAAACTGGCTATTGTTCCCGGCGATCGCCGCCCGACGCTATCGGTGGCCCCAATCTGCAATCCTGCTAATTGTAAAGCCCTTCGCACCGAGGCAGCACAGGAATAGGTGACTAAATAACCCGTCGGACTCAGGCATTTCGCCACTAAAGCTAAAAACTCCACTGTCCACAGTTGCGGACATTTACCCGGGGAAAAGGGATCGAGAAAAATTGCCTCCGCTTGAAAACCCGCGTCAATCACCTTGGTTATCGTCTGTCGCGCATCCCCGATTAACAGTTTAGCCGTGAGATTAGGCAAGTCTAGCCGGTGATTATGGGCAAAATCATTTAAATATTCGGGAATTGGTTGACTCCAACTATTTAAGAGATTTTCTCTAATCGCTGCTAGGGGAACCACTCGATCGCTTTCCAAAGCTAATAATTCTACCCGACAATCCCCCCTAACTTGCCAAATGGCCGCTAAGGCTGCGGCGCTATTATACCCTAAGCCGTAACAAATGTCAAGAATTTTTAGATTATTGCTCTGGTCTGCTTTTGCTGCCAGACGACTAGAGAGGATAAATTTTTTCTCGGCTTCTTCCCTTGCCCCAGAGGTAGAATGATAACATTCGCCGAATTCGCTCGAAAAAAAGGTATAAGAACCATCCTCAGTGACTTTTTGCGGGTAGGTTTCGGGGGAGACAAGCATGGTGATGGAGAATGTCTTTGAGGTGAATATCGGTTTCCAGCAGGCAAGCGTGACCACTATTGGGCAAAATCGTTAATTTTGCCGCGGGTAACTGCTGAATTAGGCGTTTAGCCTCCGCTACCGATGGTAACAGTCGGTCGCCTTGACTGGCTATCACTAACACCCCCAATTGCAGACGTTTTAACTCGCTGGCACTAACCTGAAACCGTTGTAACTGGGATAAACGCCAGCTAATCGTCTTCAGTGGGACGTATTGCATGGCTTTGAGGAGAGAGCCGCGATCTTCCCGGGATATTCGACCGAGAGCGGCGAGAAAGGGTAAAATAGTTAGTGCCGAGCTGCCGTGGATGAAATCGGGCATCATCTGGGTGATACCGATTCCCAAGCTTAAAAGAGGTCTTTGATTAAAAGAAGAAGCAGGGTTAATTAAAATCAGTTTTTTAATTAATTTTGGTGATTTTGTCGCTATTTTCAAGGCTAAACAGCCGCCAAAAGACTCACCGCAGAGATAGACTTTTCTCGATTGTCGCTTTAATTCCTGTTCCAATAAAGCGATCACGAGGCTGCTTAATTCCTCCCAATCACCGAGATATTGCGGGGAAATCACCAAACAACGCAGATCGAAGTAAGGAGCAAGGTTTTTAATCTGACGATGGTATAGTTGGCCGCTGCCATCCATTCCGGGTAAAAATACAAACAGGGGATAATCGGGACGGGGATGACGGGGAATAATCCAACTGACAGGTTGTTCCATGGTGCGAGAAGCGCGATCGATGTTAAAAAAGTTTTTTCTGGTTATCTATTTTAAGGATAATTAATATTAGAGAGATTTGCCAATTTTAATAGTATGATTAACTCCCAACTTATGGATTGTTTCTCTCTGCTCGCCAACCCCTGATAACTGATAACTGATAACTGATAACTGATAACTGATAACTGATTAACTGAGCCAAATTTTTAGGCCGCCGCTAAATTAGCAGCCACGAAATCCCAATTAACCAACTTGGTTAAAAAGTCACTGATGTAATCGGGACGACGATTTTGGTAATCGAGATAATAAGCGTGTTCCCACACATCCATAGTTAAGAGGGGAACCTGTCCGGCGGTTAAAGGATTGTCAGCGTTGCCGGTTTTGGTAACTTTGAGAGTACCGTTATCGAGAACCAACCAAGCCCAACCACTACCGAATTGAGTAGCGCCCGCAGTTTTGAAAGCTTCGACAAATTTCTCGAAACTGCCGAAATCTGCGTTAATTTTATCGGCTAAAGCACCGGTAGGCGCACCGCCACCACCCGGTTTCATGCAGTCCCAATAAAAACTATGATTCCATGCTTGGGCGGCATTGTTGAAAACCCCAGCTTTAGAGGCATCACCGGCAACCTTAACGATAACTTCTTCTAAAGAGAGAGCATCGAGTTCCGTCTCTTTGACCAAACCGTTATAGTTATTGACATAAGCGGCGTGGTGCTTGTCGTGGTGGAATTCTAGGGTACTTTTGGTGATACAAGGCTCTAAGGCAGTGTAATCGTAGGGTAAAGGGGGAAGTGTGTAAGCCATGTGTTCTCTGTATCCTCTCTTGAGAGCTTGTTTAAGGTAGTGTTGTTAACCTTTTGTCAGTATTCAGCTTAACCAAGACGAATACCTTTGCAATAAAACTTTACATCCTCAATCATAGCACCGAAGGAGACTTGATCAGTGATCACTGATCGATCAGCTTTTTTCTCCCATCTCCCTTCTCCCCCATCTCCCCAACTCCCACACCCCACACCCCAACCCCATCGACCATCTCCTAAATCCTGAGAAGATCACCAAACAATGTTAGAATAATTCCCGTACTGTAGGCGCTTGCAGATTCTTGTGGGCGTGGCAGGGCAGGCGAAAAACGATTCCGTTAGGAATTAAACCAAAAAAGCTCCACTGGAAACAGCAGTAGATTTTATCTCACTGGGTTGACCGGTTGGCACTTCGTCAAATTACCAAAATTTTGGGTTAAAGCCCCGTCCTTTTAGGACGGCTTTATGTTAAAATGAAATTGGTTTGAATCCCCTGAGTGGGCGGTAGTGAATGGCTCGATTGAGTTGAACCCTGGAACTCGAAAGTCTGCATAAGAGACAAAAAGGGAGGGTAGCGAAAACCTCGTCAAACATAGCGCAGTACCCGCTCA
>NZ_JADBSA010000234.1:0-19344 GCF_020246945.1 Microcystis sp. M113S1
CTTGAAAACTCGGCTTAGGGGGTTCCGACCAGAAAAGCTTGGCCGGGTAAAAAGTCGCGCGCAACAAGTACAAGAAGCTATAGGCGGTCAACGTACCGTGGGACACACGGAATCGGGCTTCTGAAATGGGGCGAAAGTCTGCGGACTCTGTGTAAGACAGTACATGGTTTTTTAACTGTGGTATGCGACGGTGGTGGAAGCAGAAACTTAAATCGTGAGGTTTAGGAATCGCCGCACTTTTAGGGCGGCGAGGATGTCAAGAGTTGACTATTTCCTCCTTAGAAAAAGTTGATAATCGGTTCACCGGGCTTGGCATTTATAAAGGTCGATCCCGTTTGTCGTTTCTCGAATCGTTCCCGAGTTTTCACGTAGGCGAGATCGGGTAACGACACATAGCCTACACTGTCCACGTATTTCCACGAATTATCCACAAAGAAACGCACGAAACGTTCAACCGAAGGTTTGCTATCCAGTTCTTTTTTACTAACGTAAATAAAGAGAGGGCGAGTGAGGGGACTATAGGTATTGCGCTTGACGTTCTCCAAAGGAATGGGCTTAACACACTCTTTGCCCTCCAGATTTTCTAGCCCGACCACGTTTACCTTGTCTTGATTTTGCATTACGAAAGCGATCCCCGCAAAGGCGAATCCGTTGGCATTGCCGATGACTCCCTGAATCAGAGTATTTTGGTTAAAGCTGGGCGTATAATCGCTCCGAATATTCCCTCTTCTCTTGGTGATCGATTGGGTGAAATAATCGGTCGTTCCCGCGTCCACAGGAGGTGCGAATAACAGAATTCTCTCTTTGGGAAATTTAGGATTAACTTGATCCCAAGTAACGATTTTCCTTTCGGCTTCTGCCTCCCAGAGTGTCTTTAACTCTTTTCGAGTTAGGCACTTGAGAAACTTATTGTTTTTGTTCGCTACCAACGCCAGACCGTCCAGCGCCATGGGTAGCTCGATGTACTCGATTCCCGCCCTCTTACAGGCTTTCGATTCCGATTCCCGGATGACACGGGAAGCGACCCCAATATCGATGCTACCGTTACAGAGCCGGGTAAATCCCCCACCTGTACCGCTAAAGGCCACCCCGACTCGGGCGTTGGGAGCGACTTTTTGGTATTCTTCGGCAACGGCGAGCGCTAGGGCGAAGCCCACGGCCCCCCCGTCCACGCTGACTTGTTGTTCCCCGCTTTCCGCTCTGTCGGCGCAACCGGTCATCCAGTGGCCTATCAGTAAGAGGGGAATTAGATAAAAAAGACGGAATTGTTTCATAGACTTGAAGATAGATTGATAACAATATCGTTGATGGCTTTTAGGTGGGAGAATTCGCTCTGATTTGGTCGAAAATAGCTCCCTTCGCTAAAAAATCGTTACGGATCAAAGGCCAACCCCCTAAATCTTGGGAGCTAAACAGGGTTTCCACGGGAGGTAATTTTGCTTCGGTGGCGATCGTGATAAAGGGATTGACCGATCGATAGCCTAATTTGGCCAATTCCTGTTGTGCCGGCTCGGAATAGAGGAAATTGACAAAGGCCTCGGCCACCTCTCGCATGCCGTGTTTATCGACATTTCTATCCACCACCGCAACGGGATTATCGATCGAGATATTGACCGGAGGGACGAAGTAACTGGTGTCGGGTTGATTTCTGGCCGCTAGAATTACCTCGTTTTCGTAGGTGACTAAAACATCCCCCTTTCCTTCTTGGAAAAAGGCATTGCTGGCTTCCCGCGCGTCCCTGGCTAGGGTGGGAATCTTTTCATAGACTTGGCGGACAAAATCCAATGCCTGTTCCGGTTCGCCCCCCGTTTGCGTCACCGAACCCCAGAGGGCTAATAACTGCCAAATAGCGATCCCGGAAGTTTTCGGATCGGCGGATAGAACCGTAACGTCCTCTCTAGCCAGATCCGCCCAAGATTGAATCTTTTTCGGATTTCCCGCCCGCGTGACAATCGCTGCAACCGATCGACTCACCACTCCCCTTCTCGGAACCCGCTCTTCCCAACTGCGATGAACTAACCCCGCGTCGGCGATGCGCGTCACGTCTAGAGGTAGGGCTAGATGTACCACGTCCGCCTCTTGTTTCCCCGCAATCACGTCATCGGCCTGGGCCAGGGAACCGCCGTAACTCCGCTGGAAAATGACTTTTTGGTTATGCTCTTTTTGCCATTTATCGACGAATTTCGGGATAATCTGGTCGTGAGCGGCTTTCGTGACCGAAAAGGAAACGAGATTTAATTTCACCTCCGGTTTCGAGACTATTTCCCTGGACGTACAGGAAGCGAGCGCGAGCGCACCCAGCAATCCTAATACCAAGAAGGATACAAATCCCCGCCGCGATAGCGAATGGAAGCGACGAAATAGCGATCGAATTGATAACAGTGATACATTCATCGGGATTTTCTCGATAGGGTTGATCTAAAGGAGTTCTCGATTATCGCGATCTATTCTCTCTTGCTCAATTCTGACCCCCGTGCGAGCCAGAGATTGTCGATTTTTACAGGGGCCTAATTTAGCCGATGGGAATCAACAGGCGATAGGAGCCGTTATCGAGAATAATCCGTAGTCCCAACCACATCAGCACAAAAGGGAAAAGCTTACTCGCATAACGGCTGAGGACAACCGCGATCCCCGGTTGGCGGGTTAGATTATAGGAGAGAAATAACCAAGTACAAACGATTAAATAGCAGATCGGGATGATTACGGCTAACTGCGCCACGGTACTATTGGCGAATAGGGGAATGTAGATACCGAGATTATTGCCGCCATTGGATATCGTGACCGCGGAAACTTTATAGGTTTGGCGATCGCTGAGGACTTGACCGAGGGATAGTCTTCGCGAGGCGAACCCGTGAAATTGGGCGTTTCTTCGCAAATTCACCTTGCGATCTGCGGTTTCCCTCTCGTTATCGCGATTTAAAGTCAGTAAATTTCTCACACCGATGAGGATCGGCAGGATTCCGAGAAGACCGATATAAATCGGCGGGATGATTAAGCCGAGTAGAAAACCGACCAAGCTAACCGATACTAAGGCCGTAAACCCGAGTAGCTCGCCGACGACAATGTGAACCGGGCGAAAGGTACGATTTACCTCGCTAAAGAAGCCGGTTAGATAAATATTGTCGTCGAAGGTGGTGGCTATGCCGGTGGCCACCGCGATTTTGACGATTTCGATCAACCAATCCATCCATACCACCTCGATCTCTCAAATGCGGGCGCAATTTCATTTTGAAACTATATCATTTTGAATACATTTATAAATGTACTTTGTTACACAATCGAGGAGTCGTGGATTTTTATAGTATGTAGATAAAACTAATGGCAGCTATGCCGAGGGAGTTGGGAAACTCTTCTCTCTTGTCCCCTTTCCCGATAATAAATCTTGTTTTCTGCGAGAAATCCCATGCTCCACCGTTCGATCAAGTGTCTCTGGAAACCGTGGCGAAATTGGCGGGCAGTTCTTCCCGCGATGCTTTTTTTGACCAGCCTGGTCGGGAGCTTTCTCCTGGCTGGATTTTCCGACACGATCGCCGTCGGTCAAAATTCTCGATCGGATAACCCGATTCTGAACCTCGTCGATAGCTTTAAATTCCCCCGGAATACGACTCCCCGACTATTGGAAACCGTGGGATTATTTATCGCTGGAATTATCTTCTGTATCGCGATCGATCGCTGGTTCAAGCACTCGACCCCCTCCGATATCACTCCCCTCGCCAAACAAGCGCGGCGGCTAGGAACCCTCAAGATCGGCTATCCCGAAGGCATGACCAATCTGGAAGTTCTCCGCGCCCAGGCCTTTCTCGAAAGACGCTTAAAACCCTTTGGGGTGACGGTAACGTGGACGAGTTTTCTGGCCGCTTCCTCTCTGATCGAGGCTTTGAGCAACGGAACGATCGAATTCTGCGGTGGTGGCGGTACGGCGAGTATTTTCTCCCAAGCGGCGGAACACGTCTTCGTCCGGGTAGCCAAGGAAAAATATACCGCCCCGAAAGGTCAGGCGATTCTCGTACCAGAGGATTCGCCAATACAGACCTTGGCGGATTTAAAAGGAAAAAGAATCGCCTTCGATCGGGGTTCGAGCGCCCATTACGTCCTCATCCGCGCACTGATGAGAGTGAATCTCGAATTAAGCGATATCGAACCGGTGTATGCGACTCAACCGGAAGCACTGGTGCTTTTTCGTCGCGGTGAGATCGACGCTTGGGTGGTGTGGGTTCCCTACTCGCCCACCGAGACGCGCACCTATCCAGGAAGATCGGTGGCCGATCTAGAGAGCATCTTTGGGGAAAACGCCTCTCTAGAAGTGCCGACCTATTATTATGCGGTTCCCGAATTAGTGCGGGATTATCCCGATGTACTGAAGGTGATTTTAGAAGAGGTGAACGAGGCGGGTGCTTGGGCGAAACAACAGGAGTTAGAGGCGACGAGACGCTTGGCAGCTCACCACGAGATCGACCCGGCGATCGTCACTAATCTCGAACAACGGGCCTCTGAACGTGCCATTATCCCGATCGACGATCGCTCTCTGGCGGCCCTACAACACCAAGCTAATATCTTCCGAGACCTGAAACTGATCCCCCATCGGGTCAATGTGCGCGACGGAACCTACACCCTACAGACGAAACAAAATTGGACCTATTAACCGGACAGTAATATTTTGGGCATTGGTAGGATTTATGCCGCTACCAAATAGCCGATGATCGGGTTTCTAGTGGATATTATCATTATTATTCTCCCTTTTGCATGAGCGCCTGTCCTTATCTAGCAGCGGAATTTAAAGCATCGACAAACTTGAATTGTTTTTGGATTTTAGATTTTGGATTGAGAATCCTGAAAATCCTCAAATACTGATTAGATTTTGGCTTTTTAGAACTTCCTGTAAACATTGACTTTACTCTATTCACTGTTCGCTTATAGTCATTTCAGATAAGTGGGTGGGTGGAATTAAATATAGCGGTTCTCGCATCTGTGCGGCACACTTAAACCTTTGCTGATTAAGCTGTTCAGGATCGGGAATGTACCTCTTGTGAATCAGAAACGCTATATAAGATGAACGTAGGTTGGTTTGAAGCATGAAACCCCACACCCCACACCCCACACCCTGCCCCTAGGAAAAGCTTTTTGCCGCAAACCCTACTTAAGTCTGATACAGTCTAGACCGACAAAATCCTTATGAACTCTGGGATTGATATTCTCAATCTTAATTGAAATGACTATAATCCTAAAAGTTATAACGAAACTATAACAAAATATTACGAAAAATGTAAGAAAAATAATACCACAAGTGTTGACAAAGAAATCAAGAGTCCTTACAATTCAAAAAATAAGAAAAAAAACGAATCTTAAAACTGCTGCAAGTGGGTTGGGCGCATTGCCAACCTCTTCGCAGTGGAACAGCAAAAATTCCCAAAACTGACGATTTAGGCTTCTGCTTCATTCATCCCTACATACTACAGTTATGACCACACTCCTAGTTCCGGTTTACCTTGATGCCCTCTACCTACCCACCAAGACGGATGTACTGGGGGAAATGACTGATTATAGTAAGCTTCCCTACTATAAAGGTACTGAATTAAAGAAGCGCGGTAGGGCTTATATTAGCGAAACCGTGTTAATACCCCCCTTAACACAACCTAAATTAAACCTAAAAGCAGGCATTCACCTACACTGGTCTTTGCCGGATGCGCTGACTAACGGTATAGCAAGAGATGGAGAACAAGGCATCACCTTTCCCCTTGTACCTAATCGCTGGTTAATTATACGACGTGGGAGCAATATAGCAGAAAAAAAATGGGTTGTAGAAAGTGATTATTTGTATCCTGAAGGGGCTACACCAGAAGATACAATTAATATCCTCTATTATCCAGCTACTAATGAGTATCAACCCTATCGTTTTCTGGGGCGTAAATTAGAATTGGGAGCATGGCGCTCAGGTACGGCAAATGCCCAATATATTAAGGAATTGTCCGCTATTGGACCCTTCGCCACAGTTGATGGCTTAGACAACGAAAAAATTGCCTTTGCTGGTTTTTATCCTAACTGTCGTAGTGTGTTCGGTTTTCATGATGGGGACTTCACCACCAACACAACCCCGCCCAAAGACCTACGATATGATGTCATTGGCTGGTATAGCGACGGCACCAAAGATTATCTTGACAAATTTATCAAAGAACAGTTAGCAGACAGAGATCCTTTAAGCCTTTTAGACACTCTGCAAAGTAAAGCTGGCTGGACAGTAGAAATAGGCAATAACCAAAGTTTCCCCGATCGTCTTCTCTGTCATGCTTCCCTAAGTTTTGCGCCTGGTGCTTCTGTAACTAACCCACAAGCGATTAAATTCCAAGGAACGATCGCCGTAGGAAACAACCAAGAAGAAGCCATAGCAGCTTATGTAGCTCGTCAACTGGACACAACAAATACAGAAAATCGCAAAACGATTGAGGAGCAGCTAGAAGCCATACAAATGAGTGGGCGTTTAGTACAGCAAAATCTCGACTTTGGACCCAAGTTTCGACAAGGACTACACGAGGACAGCTTTACTGGCCAATGTAAAGAGATATCATGGCAGGTAGTGCCGGAATCTGATCCCAAAATTTCCCAGTCGGGAAGTGCCAACCCAGCAAATGCCGTGCAAGGCGAGGGAATAATGCAGGTGACATTATCCGCCAACATCAGTGATCGCATCAGTGAAGTTAACGAAGCACAGAGTGAATACGACCAACAATTAGCAAAAGTTGGCTCAATTCGAGAACAAGTCTATGCTGATTGGTATAAGTATATGCTGGCCACTTATGTTCTTGTCAATCCAGATCAAAGATTGCTAGATAGAAGCAAAATACAAACACTGGGAACAAACGCAGTTAATTTTATCAACAAAACAAGCGACAGTGATTTAGTCCAAACGCTCCTTAAGGACACTGCGGATAACAATCAATATGGGGTAACAGCCTTAGAGAATGCCATCAAAGCGGCTGGAGTCTTGAAGGTACTAAAAAATGAACAGGATCAAAATCAAATTGTCAGTGCCTCTGTCTCTAATAATCTTCCAGAATTTCCAAACTACTCTTTTAACAGTAATTCAAAAGCGAGCAGACTTGCTGGATCGATTAACACACTAATTGCTGAAGTTCAGAATTTTAACAAAGAATCCCGTTTAATTGCTCCCAAAAAATCAGTTCAAGTCACTGGCGATTCTACCTTAGTCGATGACGATATTGCTCTGAAGTGTTTATCTTTCGATGGCAATCAGAGTTATAAAATCTCTGATTTAGGAAATATCCAGTCCCTCTCGATGTGGGTAAACATACCAGAGGGAGTTCAGGGTTCCCTTTTAGAGCTAGAAAGCACCAGCCTTTATGTTAATTATGCTAATGGAATTAGCAGCACTTGGCAAAAAATCTACATTAACGGACAACAAGTAAACGGACCGATTAACTGGACAGCAATTCCTAAGAATCGGTGGGTTTTCCTCCACTTAGAGGCTAATAACCCCCTTAGTGGCACCGTCTATTTAATGTCTAACTCTTCCGGTAGCAATCGTTTACGGGGGCGAATTGCCAGCGTTAGCTTCCACAAAAAACCCCTATCTCCGACCGAAATTGAGCGGGATTACCAAGACAAAATCGGTTTGTTCCGACCATCTTACACCATCAAAATCGTTCCAGGGCCTCGCTATTGGCAGCCAAATGATCCCGTAGTTTTAATGACTGGGGAAGTCGCTAAACCGACTCGCAACCGTGGCGACGAGCGTTTGAGGACAGATGGTTTGCTGCAATGTAAATTATTAACTCAGTCCATTGACTTGCAGAGCTTATCTGACAACACCTTAAATATTTTTGTCCAATTTCTCAACGAGTTTGGCAACAACCCCACAGAAAAAATTGGCTTCCGTCAATGGGCAAATCAGCCTTGGAACCCCTTCCTGTTGGAATGGCAAGTGCAATTGAAAGGACTAGAACACAAGAGTCAACAAACCAAGAACGACGACAATAAATACACCCCAAGTGTAAACTACGACACTAACATCTTCAAAGATAAATATCAATTGCGGGTCGATGGACTTGAAATCACCCCGACGGATGCAAGTGCGAATCATTTTGCTAATTATCCCGACCTTTACAGGGGAGCTAGTTTTCTTTCTTCCTCGGCTAGTATGTTGCTCAAGGACAATCTTATAGATTACTTGACTAAGTATTTGTTGCCCGACTATTACCAAGAACAAAATATATCCCCAGACGACCAAACCGAGGACTACCTGGTCAAGAATTTTAACGCTGTCAAAGGGTGGTATAACCAGAAAAACCCCACAGCTAGTGATCCTTTTTTTACGGCGCTGCGGGCCTATCAACAACTGCAATCTCTTAACGGCTGTCTCGCCCAGAGTCTCGGCGGCTTTAGTGATGCGCTACTCACCTATAATCGGACAATTCAGTTAGATGTCAACGATAATCTACTTCCAACAACTGGACCTGCAAAAGAATTCCTGAAAAACGTGCAGAAAACTTTAAAACTTAGCTCTCATCTCGTACCGGACAGTCTTTTGCGATCGCCTTTAATTGGATTCGACTTTAGTCCCATTCGTCTAGGAGGATTAAAAATTACTGATTTGCGACTTGTGGATACCTTTGGACAGGTTAATGTCGTGCTTGACACTAACAATAGCCGTGAGATTGTCACTAGCCAACCCCTAACACTGCCATCAGCTTTTGCTAATGTATTATCATCCCATCCCATCTACCTGCCACCCCGTTTAGCCCAACCCGCCCGCTTGAATTTTCGCTGGCTATCGGCCACTCAACCACAGGAGACTCGCCGCAGTAAAAGCAGTAAACCAGATCAGGAAATGAATGATACCCTCGCCACCAAACCAATCTGTGGCTGGGTTTTGCCCAACAACTTAGATAACAGCCTGACTATTTATGATCATGAGGGCAAGGCTCTAGTCATGATTGACCGCACCGCTACATTGCGCTCTGTTCCGGGACATGATTACAGTGAGCAGGAAATTAAGGACATTATTACTCAGACTAACCCCTATCTCAAGCAAATGGTCCGGTATCTGAGAGATCAAGGACCGGCATTTATCACTGATTTCCTCACCACTGTCAATGCAGCCTTACAAACCATTGACCCCGAAGGATTTGCTCAACATAAAGCCATCTCCTTGCTAGTGTCGCGACCTTTAGCTCTAGTACGAGCCCGCATCAATTTAGATATCCAAGGCATACCCGCCGTTAGCCAGAACAGGATATCCTTCTCTGACGATCTTTTCTACAATAAATTCCGAACCACACAAGCTTTTGAAAAGGTCAAATTCCCCATCCGTATTGGTGAATATCGGCAGTTTAATGATAGTTTGGTGGGCTACTGGGTAGAAAAAGCCGATGGTGGTACTTACAAAGACAGCGTTTTTTATGCTCCCCAAAGTTGCTATGTTCCCCACGAAAAGATCAAAACCCTGTTTGAGAATGAAGAATCTCGCACCCCTAACACTCCCTTGAATCTGGAGCAAACCTTAGAGGAAAATACAGCCCAAACTCTAGTGATGTTAATCGACCCTCGTGGACAAGTTAACGCGACTTGTGGCCTACTTCCTGCTAAGAGTATTTCTATTCCGCCGGAACAGTATGTACCTGCTTTACAAGCGATGGAAGTTACCTTTTTAGCGGCACCACTTCTGAGTGATCTTAACCCAATCAATGATCTTGATCAGATCAAGCTTTCCCTTCCCGAAGTACCCAATTATGAATGGTCTTGGTTAGGAAAAGATGGTACTGTCTGGTCAAATCGTCCCCTAGTTCCCTTTGATTCTCAGTCCGTTTACTCCAGTCCACAAAAAATCTATGATGGCTGGCTAAAATTAACCAGAAAAACAGAAACTAATGAATGAAAACAAACAAATTTCCCTCGAATTAACTTTGGGGGAAGTCAACCAAGTTTTAGAAGCTTTGGGTACCATGCCTTACCGCCAAGTCTATCAACTGATTGGCAAAATCCAGAGACAAGGAGAATCCCAATTAGAGCAACCTGAATCAACAAATTCATTTGCTCAAGAAGTCCAAACCGTCAGCGAATAAAGCTCAACCACATACATCAATTTCTTTTTTTCCAAGGAGTAATTATCATGCTTAAAGCCATTAATGTTCACGAACTTTCTAGCCAAGAGCCTTTAAAGTTTCTGTTTTATTACCAAGAAAATGGCGAAGCAATTATTAGTAATACCATCTATTTAAAAGATGGTGATGAGCCCTTAAAGTTATATTTAAAGGTGTTTAATGACAGCAGCGATGTAGTTACATTTAAAGACCCCAAGTGTCGCTCTGAAGAATCAGAAGAATCAGTGGGGTATTATGAAGAAGCTAGTTCGACAAACTGCCATTTTCACCTCCGTTTTGAAAAAGATTTAGGGCTTAACCCTAATGAGATACAAATAGAACAAAGTTCAGACAGTGACCAGTGGCTATTCCGTTGTGACGAAGAAGAACACTTTTTTTCGATATATTTTCTTCACAAACAAGAACTAAAGTTGAGTCAGGATGGCAATATTACGATATGTTTTTTGAACCTGACAGCTAATAATCGCACTGTTAAAACCAGCAATGTTGAAGTGTTGTATGGTGGAAAGAAGCTAGTTTGGAAGGGACAAAACCAGAAACATATTGAGGATGAAATAAGCTCCAGAATCGCAATTTCTGTGATCAATCATCTCAGCAAAACAAAAATTCCCTTACAATTCCGGGTGTTAGGTTCTAATAAGATTCTCAACGATGGAACTACCAAAAACACTCTAATATTAAAAGTGATCAATTCCCCCTTGTCTAATAATGAAAGAGAGATTCTCTTATTAGACCAAAGTTCAAAGTTTATTGTCAGCTTTGAGCAAGGGGATCATCCAGACGCACTGGTGGCACGAACTGGCCAGTTAAACGCCGTTCAAATCAACGTAACAGGTCTCGATGATTATTGGGTATCAGAACATACGGCGAATACCCCTCAGTGGAGTTTTACACCCACGATAAGCCAATTAATAGCAGGACAGGGAATCGAGCTAACAATTAGCAATTTAGTGACCAGCAGTGCTTCTGGACTAGCTTGTATATATATTGACTATCAAAACATTGGTAGCTATCCCGATGGTCGGCTAGTTATACCCATCGAAAAAACGCCACTTTTGTATAGTGGGCAGAATGTTGGGATTCGGAATAATGACCCCCGTATTGATCTAGCAATTGGTGATAATGACACCGGACTACAGCAGCAAGGAGATGGCGAATTAGCTATTTACACAGATAATTTTGAGCGGGTGCGAGTTAATAAAAAGGGCAATGTCGGCATCGGTACGGACAATCCCCAAGCTCAACTTCATGTGAATGGTGGGGATGCGGTTATTAGTGGTAAGGTCGGTATTGGTACTACAACTCCCACAGCTAAACTTCATGTGAATGGTGGGAATGCGGTTATTAGTGGTAAGGTCGGTATTGGTACTACGAATCCTAACATTCATCTAGCAATTGGTGATAATGACACTGGGCTACATTTAGAGGACTCTCAAAACCTGAGCCTCATGGTAAAAGGTAAACAACGAGTGGCAATGCCTGATGGTAAGCCTGTTGTCATCTCTGGTGGGTTGGCAGTGGGTCTTAATAGCACACCGATTGAGCGAATATTGTGTGGCAAAGTCGTTGTCAGAGACGATATAAAGCCGATGTACCCGGACGTCTACGTCAGAGAAGATATAAAGCGGATGTACCCGGGGATCTTCGAAGAACAGGGTGTCTTTTTCAGAGAAGATGTGCCGATGGGTCTGCTGTGGGAGCCGCAGGTCTTATTCGATACCGATGGTATGGCCCTTTACGGAAACAAGATTGACCGCGGGTTTCGCATCGGCGTAAAGAACACCGGTGAGATCCAAATAAATTTTGAAGAACCATTTAACTCTGAGGAAGTTGATAAAGCTATTGTTCTGCTTACGTCACTAGATGGAGAATGCACAGTCCATCTTCTTAGCATTTCGCCTTTTAGGGTAATTACGAGAGATGCTAAGACTCAAGAACGTAAAGACGCATCTTTTAACTTTGTCATTATTCTACCAACTTCGTCCGATCGAAAGTATCTTGGCTGCTTTAAGTAATTATACTTAGCCTAAAAGCCACTCTTAATCGTGTCTTGGAACGAAATAGAGGCTTTAAAAGACTGCGTACATGGAGAATTAAAACAAGAATTACCCTCGAAAAGCCTATTTTCCCACTAAGTATTTATGCTTAGTGGGAAGGTGAGAGGCTCCCTCGACGCGAGCCTCTCATTATTAGCAAAATCCAGAAGCAAGGAGAATTACAATTACAGAAATCTGAACCAAAAATTCATTCTTCACTCTTAAAACTCATCAACCAAATCCCCCAACAAACCGATGACTACAAACACCGAACCCAAATTAAAAGAAGAACTGGAAAAAGGTCTTTCAAAAACCTCAAATGACTCACCGGCAAAAGGTCCAAAAATAACAATTTCTCTGGGGAAAGACATCGAGTTTATCTCTGAAACTAAACCCGACAAAAAACCAAGTGAAGGTCAAACCATTGTCGCCTATACAGCTAAAGAAAAAGGAGACCCCTTCAGTATCACCCTCAATGATTTGATGGCAACCCTAGATACAAGCATGGCTGACTTGTTACCAAGTGGACTCAAGGATAAATCGATCAAGTTCAAAAATTTGATGGTGATTTACCGGAAAGAACAGAAAACAAGTAAAGGAGAATGGCTGTTTGTCCTAGATTTAGATATCGCCACCAAGATCAAATTAAAATCCCTTCCCGTAGTAGGTGATTTAATCTCCGATGAAGTCGGTAAAGAAGAATTAGTTCCGTCCCTGCGACTCGTCGTCGCTTCTAAAGCCTTTAGCATCAAAGAAATTCGCGTTTTAAACGACAAAATCCCTAACAAACCCGACAAAAAAGAAGAAAAACTCATCCCCCCAATGCCAGTTCCTAAAGAAAAGGGTTCACAAGAAAGCGAAGACAAACTCTCTGTCCGTAAAGGTTTTAGCTTCTCAGGTCAATTGGGATTAGCCGATGCTGCTAAGATTTTGAGCTTGCCAGTAAGTCCACAAGCAGAAGGAGAAAAAGAAGTATTAGCTCCTGGTGGAGCAAAAGAAACAGTCACCAACAGTAACTTAGCCGTTTGGTTTGATATAGACAAAACCTTCGGACCGTTTTCACTTAAACAAATTGGCTTCCAATATGAGGAAAAAGCAAACAATCCAGAAATCGGCATCGTCATTGATGCTGCTCTCAAAATCGCTGGTTTGACCCTCGCTTGCGACGATTTAGGAGTCGGGATTGCCTTAGAAGACTTAAACCCATCCTTTAAAATATCGGGCATTGGCATAGAATACAAAAATTCAATTATCGAAATAAGCGGGGCCTTACTGCGTGCCGACAAAGAAAAAAACGGCATAAAATACACAGAATATCTGGGTTTAGCCAGACTCAAATTTGATCTAGCAGGTAAAAGTTTTGGTGTCAGCGCCATCGGTGCCTATGCCTACTACGACGGTGAACCCTCCCTATTTCTATATGCCGTTCTTGACGTCACTATAGTAGTTGATCCCTCCTTCATTATCACGGGATTTGCTCTGGGTTTCGGCTACAACCGCTATCTGAAAGTACCCTCCATCGACAAGTTACTAGATTTTCCCCTAGTTGCCGAAGCAGTAAAACCCACCGACAAGAAATTTTCCGATGATAATGAACTGATTACCAAAAAACTGGGCGAGATGGATAAATATATGCCCATATCCATCGGCTCCGGCTTTGTTGCCATCGGACTCAAGTTTACCTGCTTCCAGATGTTAGACTGCTTTGCGCTGCTAACCGTCGCCTTGGGGGATGATTTCGAGATCAACCTGTTGGGAATTGCCAAGATGAAAATTCCCACTCCGGCAAAAGACTCGAAAGATACAAGCTGTATTGCCAATATGACTATGCTCCTACGAGCCAGATTTTCTCTGAGTGAAGGAGTAATCTCCATAGAAGGTCAATTAGCCTCAGATTGCTATCTCTTATCCCCAGATTGTCGCTTAACTGGTGGCTTTGCCGTCTGTCTCTGGGTTTCTGGCCCTCATGCCGGTGATTTTGTTATTACTTTAGGTGGTTATCACCCCCTATTCACAAAACCTGCCCACTATCCTACAGTCCCTCGTCTAGGCTTCCAATGGAAAGTCGGAGATTGTCTATCCCTCAAGGGAGAAATGTACTTTGCTCTGTGCGCTCATGCCATCATGGCTGGTGGCCGACTAGAAGCCAATTTCAAACTCGGTACACTGTGGGCTAACTTTGTCGCTGAGGCTCATTTCCTCATCTCTTGGAAACCCTACTACTACGAAATCCTAGTACAAATCCGAATCCAAGCCGGCTTTGGAATACTCGGACCAGTTACTTTAGGGGTGCAACTGCATTTGTGGGGCCCAGAATTTGCCGGTACAGCCACATTTAGAATTATCTTCGTCAAAGTCACTATGGAATTTGGCGATCAATCTTCTCGCTTACCAGAGCCTATCGATTGGGAAAGTTTCCAAAGTTCCTTCTTACCCCCTGCGAAATCAACAGCACAAGGTTCATCAACAGGTGCAGACGTTTGTAGTGTTGTTGTCAATCAAGGAGTCACCAAACAACTCTCACCAGCAACAACCAAAGAAGTCGCCTTTGTCGTCAATCCCAAAGAGTTAGAGCTAGTAGTTAATTCTGCTATCCCCAGCAAGAAAGCATCTTACCAAAAAAATACCCAAGATACCGAACCTCTCCCGGTTAGAAATGCGAATACCGATTTTGGCGTTCGTTCCATGGGCATTAAAAAGGAGCAATTCGACAGCAGCTACAACATCAAAATTACCCGGAAGACAAAGGCAGGAAACTCACAACCCGTTGCTCGGAACCAGTTCCAATTTATCCCCATAACTCAAGATGTGCCAACCGCACTTTGGGGCGATGCTAAAGTTAAAGTTGTTAAAGTCAAGGGTCAAGACTCAGAACGAATTCTTCTCCCTGAAGCTAATGATCAGCAATTTGTCGAGAACACCCTCTCTGGTTTCCGGATTGTTCCTCAAATCAAGGAAGATGTCTGTAGCACCAATATTATTGATGTCGAGAAATTGCAACACGATACCACCGCCATAAATGAGGTTTACGCTTGGCAAAAAACGACTGCTTTTTCTAGGGTTTCTACCGACAATGAAGCTCGAACTACAGCCATCAAAAACAACATTGTTAGTGCCAATACTCAGAAGAAGCGCAACAATCTGCTCGAATCTCTCGGCTTTAATCTAGCCGATGATGTTAAATTAACCGATTCGGTGGCTAATTCTTTTGTCACTGCACCCCAGGTTAAAGCGTAATTCAAGTGGGGCAGGTCTGCTGTTGCCCATTTAAACGGGGTATTCTAGGGTTAGAAAATCCCTAAAACTCCCCCCCTCTCTCCTACTCTCTAGCTTCAATCCACAATACAAAATCGATTAATCATGTCCACATCAACAGTTAAAGTTCAATTCATCCAACATCGCCAACCTCCCCTAGATAGTGGTACTTACACAGTCGAGGTTGAACAAAAAGTTAAAACCGAAGGCTCCAACAAAATACCTGAGCAGACATTCAGTAAAGAGCTTACCTTTTATGTAGATGGCCACCGGTTTGCTCCCCTAACTCCTGATAGCATTTATGCCGTTTTTCCCCCTGCGGGAAACTTGGGCGAGTATTCTAATGCCTTGCCCCATATCATCCTCAAACGCGGTACTCTGCCTTGGGAGCGTACTATCAAATCAACAAATTCTAATCTTCCTTGGTTAGCTCTCCTTCTGTTTCAGGAATCAGAAAAACCTGAACCACAAACGATTAAATTAAAGGAGCTAAAAGCAACTTCTGGTAATACTAAATTCCCCACATTTATATACGAGCCGGGGCAAAATGATGAAGATGTCCTGACTGTAATTGATGTCCCTAAACACATTTTAGAAAAGATTCTACCCACGGAAAAAGATATAGCTCTCCTTGCGTCTGTTAACCAAATAACCAACGAGAACGATAAACCTCTGAGCGAACCTTTAGCCACTATTTTAGGCAACCGTTTACCCAAAAAAGGGGAAGTAAGTACCGTTCATTTAGTCGCCCTTGAAGAACGCTATGATAAGGATTCTGGAGAATTTGACTATCAAGGTGCAAGACCTAACGATTTAATCCGTTTAGTTAGTCTTGCTAGTTGGAGTTTTACCTGTGTTAATAGTAAGCACAATTTCGATGCCCTGCTCAAAGAAATTGATCGCGACCCCGATACCCTCAGACTTCCCTCCTTCGGTAATGATGCAGCGAAGAAATATATAGATTTGGGTTATGTACCTCTCCACCACGCTCTGCGACAAGGAGATAAAACAATTTCTTGGTATCATAGTCCTTTAAGTACAGGACAAAGCTCAGATAACCTCACCGCTCCTGTTGCTATAGCTGATCAATTGATGCGTTATGATCCTAATACGGGTATGTTTGATGTTTCCTACGCTATGGCTTGGCAGTTAGGACGAATGCTGACCCTACAAAATCAACCCCTAGCTGTTGAGATTTTTAACTGGAAACGCTCTAAAGCTCAAGATTTACATCAGAGACAGCAACAAGTGCTGCACCTACCTTTCAAAGGCACAACTGAAACTAACGGGGATATACCAACAGCGATCGCCAATTGGTTCCAAGATTTACAATTACTCAAAAACGTTCCTTTTAACTATCTGGTTCCCGATGCGCGGTTACTTCCCCCCGAATCTTTGCGCTTCTTTTGGGTAGATTCCTATTGGGTTGACTGCTTACAAGATGGGGCTTTTAGTGTCGGACGAGTTACGAAAGAAGACTTGCGATTAGATGTTCAAAGTCGTAGTTTACCCGAAAGCAAAACCCAGTCTGATAAAACTATTACTGGCTTTTTATTAAATTCAGAAGTAGTATCCGGTTGGCCCGGTTTAGAAATAGAAGGTTACGTCAATCCCGTAACCGGAACCGATTTTGTCGGACCGGAGAATAAACTAACCATACTCCGAAGAGATCTGCTATCAGATAATATCTTACTCTGTTTTTTTGACAGGGAAGTCAAAACCCTTGACCTTGCGCTTCAGGGATCATCCGTTAATTGTGGTGTAGATTCGATTAAAAAAGGAACTAAGATTACTAAAGGACTACGACAACTCGACGGTAAGCAAACAACCGGAAACATAGAGGTTCCCTTCCGCAATCAAGATCTAGGAGTAATTAATATTGAGGAAATGACCAACAGGCTCAAAGAAGGGTTAAAATCTACCTCCCAATTCACTTCTGCTCAATTTGCAGCCACCATGATTGAGGGATCGCCCAAAGTTAGATTTGTCGCACGGGGTTAGAGTTGTTGGGTAATGTCTTTGGGCTTTTGGGAAATCAAAAAGTACCGGATATGGGGGTGTCGGGGGGAAATTTCCTGGACTTTTTCCCTGAAAATTAGGTAATTGACCCCCTCAAAATCAGTAAAACCCTACACCCGACACCCTACCCCCACACCCTGCCCCCAGGAAAAACTTTTTCCACATAGCCTAACTAACTCAACGCTTCAAAATAATCGCGAATTTGATCATGTCGCTGGGATTGACGCAGTTTTTGCAAAGCTTTCAACTCAATTTGTCGTACCCTTTCCCGGGATAATTCCAAAGTGCGACCGATATCGGCTAAAGAATGGGATTTACCATCGAGAAAACCATAGCGCAATTCAATCACTTCTCGTTCGCGAGTGGTTAAATCTGCCAATAGTTCTCTGATATCTCTTTGCAAAGATTCATAGACAAAATGATTTTCTGAAGACACTGCTTCGGTTTCCAAAAGGTCTAATAATTCCGTATCTTTTTCCTTACCCACTTTTATTTCTAAGGAAACCGAACGCGGCACTGTCATCAACAATTCTCGCACAGCTTCAGGAGTCAGAGCTAACTCTTGGGCAATTTCCTCTACGGTCGCAGTGCGACCGCGCATTTGCGAGATTTTCCGTTGTGCCTTCTTAATTCTGTTGAGTTTTTCGGTAATATGAACCGGTAAGCGAATAATCTGACTTTTAGTTGCGATCGCTATTGTAATTCCTTGACGGATCCACCAGTAGGCATAGGTACTAAAACGATAGCCTTTGGTGGGATCAAATTTCTTGACGGCGCGTTCTAAACCCAGGGTTCCCTCTTGAATCAAATCCAATAATTCTAAACCGCGATTCTGATATTTTTTGGCCACCGACACCACCAGACGTAAATTGGCCTTAATCATCTGTTCTTTGGCACAGGTACCAAGGGCAATAATTTCTTCTAATTCCCCCACTTCTAAGCCCGCTAGGTGCGCCCAACGCTGGTTTCCTGCTTTTAAAGCATTTTTTAACTCAGATACCCTGATTTGGGCGGTTTTTGCCCAGCGTTCTAGGGAGGGACGATGGGCTAATTGAGCGGTTAGCCGATCGCGAACCTCAATTAACTTGACAAATTGCTGTACTTGTGCATCACCTTGTTTAACGGCGGCGGCGCATAATTTCAGTAAAGACAGATGACGCTGTACCTGTTGCGCTTGTTCAACTTCCTCGTCCCGTTTGAGTAGAGGCACTCTGCCAATGTCTTGTAGGTATAAACGTACTAAATCGGTAGTTGTGCCGTTGCTGTAGCTTTTTTCGGGACTAGATACTAAATCATCTTCCAAATCACTGCCGAGAAAATCTTCATCCAGGTCGATCGAGTTTTCCTTCAGTTTTAGGACAGAAAAAGAGGGAGAGATAAATTCAGTTTCGAGCGTCGAGGGATTAATAGCAGACATGGTGGCTTCTCTAGGGGCGACTGTGATAGGAATTACAAACTTCTAAATCGTTTACCAAAATTTTGGGTTAAAGCCCCGTCCTTTTAGGACGGCTTTATGTTAAAATAAAATTGGTTTGAATCCCCTGAGTGGGCGGTAGTGAATGGCTCGATTGAGTTGAACCCTGGAACTCGAAAGTCTGCATAAGAGACAAAAAAGGAGGGTAGCGAAAACCTCGTCAAACATAGCGCAGGGGTTCCGATAAACAACGGTCAATGAAAAACCAGTAAAAATCTTTGTCGTCAGACAGATAGGGTAGGGCATACCCAAATCTTGGTTGAAAGACCAAAACCCTTGGAGAGTGAACCAGAAAAAGGATAACTAGATAGGGTCTGCTGAATAAATCTAAAAACCTTGTTGGGTAAGACTTTTAGACTTTTTGTCAATCAAAAAGTACCAGGCATGGGAGTGATCAGGGGGAAAATTCAGGTACTTTTTCCCTGAAAATTAGGTAGTTGACCAC